>NZ_SZZZ01000037.1:0-16362 GCF_009830025.1 Pantoea sp. Taur | reverse complement strand
CATGACAACGCGGTTGCGGAAAGCTTTTTCCAGCTACTGAAACGCGAACGGATTAAGAAAAAGATCTACGGAACGAGAGACGAAGCCAGAAGCGATATTTTTGATTACATCGAAATGTTTTATAACATTAAGCGTCGGCATGGTTCGAGCGAGCAGATGCCACCGGCTGAATATGAAAACCTATATTATCAACGGCTCAAAAGTGTCTAGATTACCCGTGGCGATTCATCGCAACCGGCAGCCGCTTCGCACCCATCGAGAGACAAGCCAGATGTTGGGTTAACCGTCAGTCCTTGTCGGTGGATTAAGCTATGCCTATCCATTTGGATCAACGTCCCCGACAACAGTGGTATGCTTTTGAAAGTGAAAATTAACGGGCTTCTAAAGGATGCTTACCAGTAAACAGAACAACGCTCTAAACATCATGATGGCTCTGAGTGAGGAGAAAGTTATACCTGTCAGAGATTTAATTTCAGAAGTTTCACTTTCTGTTAGTTAGCTTGAAAGTCTGATCGCAGTACTCAGGGATGAAGGCCTGATTAAGAGTATGCCCGGCATGTATGGCGGTTACGCCTTATCACGCAATCCCGCCAGCATTACCGTAACTGACATATTGTCTGCCTTCAGTACCTCGGGCACACCGTACCCAGTGGTCAGGGCTCTCATTTCGGTATCGCTTAAAGATTTGCAGGATTCAGCTCAAATTTCTAAGCCCTGAACATAATGGAGTGACTCGTCATACTTAATCACTTGCGCTGTTTGTTGATGTACTGCTGCAATCCGGCTATTTGCTTTCCTGCCATGACCATTCGCTAAAATAAAGTGAATTAATTCTGTTCATTTGCGGCTCAGGCATGGGAAGCCACACGGGCTGCATGGGATGCCATTGCATTCTGCTTGAACGACTTAACTCGCGAAATCGCATAGCGAATCGCTTCTATCCAGCGAGGGTCGGCTGAAATTATCAGGGAATTTTTTAGCGAAGCATGTAAATCACTCCATACCATGATGCGTAAAGACACATCTCTCCCCAGTCCATGATTGAAGTCCGTTAGGATTGAGTTGATCGCTTCTTTTGTTTGCTGGTAGCCGTCCCCCATCTGATACATACCCGCCAAACGTTTTATCTGAATTTCACACTCAGCTGCAATGTCATCTTGCATCGTACGCTCCGTTTTCGTCTTTTAAATTTGACTTAACGAATAAAATTCTAGTAGCTGCTGCACAAATTTTCGACCAATTATACTTCAAGTAGTGCAGATATTTAATCAACCGAAAGATCGGATAATTAATTATTTATAATGGGTTATGTATTAATTGTGCGCTATTTACTTAAGAAATTTCTGGTATTTGTTAATGTTCCCAAAATTTTCCGTCAAATCCCGGCAGCATATTTAGAAAGGTATACAATTCACCCCGCACTGGTAATGTGCCTCTGGGCATATTCCATGACTAACAAGCAGCACTAATAGCTGACAACCCTGTGTGTGACATCTGCCGCCGTAGTCCGATACGGCGGATTTTTTTCAAGTCAGGCTTAGCCCGATCTTACAGACTGTATAAACCGTGCCTTCCGCTTTGCTTGCAGACCAACCTGTACCAGCTTCCCCATGTAACAATCCATCACATTACAGACTTTCAAACGTTCAGCTATTGCGAGGCTTTGTACCACGCCTGCCATCTGTAAGTGTTTAGACGGAGGGTTCTTACACAATCAGCGTTTTCCACATCCGATGACAGATCAGTATCACTGTCCTCTCCCGCCTAGCTTACGTTGCGGCCATTTTTTTACCGACCAGGGTGATGCCGAACTCTTCTTTTCGGCTGCTCCAACCCTGGAGCCATCGCCATCATCTCTTCTATTATCCGCGGTATTTTTCCCAGTGAGGTGCACGATAGCAGGCTCAGATGACTTCACAAGATGCAGTGCGGACTACTTAAGACTCATCTTACATGGTTCCACGCCTTTCAGGCTGTGCGCCATTTGCGTCATCATAAATCCCTGAGGGTTATCCGGTCAGAATCACTCCGCACTCCTGAAAGCCATTTCCGCTTTGACCTGACCGGTCTAATCACCTGCCTATCCCTGCACCCCGCCAGCCAACCTGCGCACTTGAGCTAACGCAGCGAGTGTGCCATTCACATTCAGAATTGAAATACATCATTTCCTGACTTTATCCTTACAATTTGTTATTAATAACCGTTATCATATTCATTCTCATTGCTGTTCGCATAAACCAATGAAGCCAATCAACCCTGAATGTAAGTGTTCAGAGCAGAGGATCATTTGTATGAAAGTTTCCACACTGTGTGCTGCGTTGACGCTGCTCGCGTCATCCCCGCTTTATGCCCGTGATAGTGCAGAGGAGGAGCTGGTCGTTGATGCAACCCGTACCGAAGGTTCACGCAATGATTCTCCTCAGGTCATCAGGGTGATTGGCGAAAAAGAGATTAGCCAGCAGCGACAGCTGACGTCTGACACATCCCAGATTCTGAGCAACCTGCTCCCGTCTTTTTCCCCTGCGCGACAGAAAATGTCCGGCAGCGGTGAAACGTTGCGCGGCCGTATGCCGCTGGTGATGATTGATGGTATTCCACAATCCAACCCTCTGCGCCCTACCGGGCGGGAAATGCACACCATTGACGCGTCCATGATTGAGCGTATTGAAGTCATCAAGGGTGCTAATGCGAGCAACGGGATCGGGGCGACAGGTGGAGTGATTAATATCATCACAAAGCGCGCAAAGCCCGGCACCGTCAATCAGCACCTCGGCGTCGAAGCCACGACGCCTACGGCTGAATTTGACCACGATACGCTGGCCTATAAAACGAACTACAGTGTTAACGGCAGCGAGGAATACGTAGATTATCTGTTCGCGCTGAGCTTTGAAGATCAGGGCTTGTTCAAAGACGCAGATAACCGTGCGATTGGTGTGGATAATACCCAGGGCGACCTGATGGATTCACGCGCGTGGGACATGCTGGCGAAGGTCGGTTACTGGCTGGATAATGACCAGCGCATCCAGCTGAGTCTTAATCGCTACCGACTGAAAAATAAAGACAACTATGTCAGCGTGACCGGCGATCGCGATGCCGGCATACTGACCACCTCTGCCAAAGGCAGGCCGGAAGGCCGCGCGCCGCACAACGATGTCTGGACGGTGGGTACCACCTACGATAACTATAATCTGGCGGGCATGAAGCTCACCGCGCTGGCCTATTATCAGCGCTACGAAGCGCTGTTTGGCGCGACAAACTCTTCTTCTTTCCAGGATCCGGCCATTGCGCCCATCGGCACCTTATACGATCAGAGCCGCGCCTTTACCGACAAATACGGCACCAAAATCGCGCTGACCAAAGATGATTTCTGGGACGACCGCCTTAAGGCAACGGTAGGATTTGATACGCTTTTTGACAATTCCAAGCAGGATTTATGGTCAACCGGGCGGACTTACGTACCTGAAATTAACTATACCGACCTGTCCCCGTTCCTGCAGCTCGAGTATTCCCCGGTAGAGTCAGTAAAGCTCAGCGGTGGCGTACGCTATGAATACGCGCGACTGAATATTGACAGTTATCAGACGACCTGGGCGAACGATCGCGTCAGCGTTGAGGGAGGCACGCCCACCTTTGATCAGACGCTGTACAACGCGGGTATCGTCTGGACGCCACTGGAGCCGATCATCTTGTTTGCCAGCTACAGCGAGGGTTTTACCGTGCCTGACGTGGGCCGTGTGCTACGGGGCATTGACACCCCGGGCGTCAGGCTGGATGAATACAGCGGCCTGAAACCGATCGTCACCAAAAATAGCGAGGCGGGCTTCCGCATTCAGCAGGCGCCCTTTGATTTTGAAGCAAGCTATTACCGTTCGTCTTCAAAGCTCGGAAGCCGCGTGGAACTGGTTGATGACGCATTCGTCGCGCGCCGGGAAAAAACGCAAATCGATGGCCTGGAGGTCAGCGCGGGCTACAGCCCTAATGCGGATCATAAGCTCACGCTCGCCTGGTCTCATATGCGCGGCCGTTACGACAGCGATGAAAACGGCAGCCTGGATGCAAAACTTGACGGCCTGAATATCGCGCCGGATCGCCTCATCGCCAGCTGGTCAGCAAACTGGAATACGGAGCTGAGTACCTTCCTGCAGGCCAACTGGGCTATGAGCAAAAAATTCGACGATGAGGAAAAGGATTTCTCCGGTTACACACTGGTAGATGCAGCCGTGGGTTATAAACTTCCCCGTGGACAGCTGAGCCTGGGCATTTCCAACCTGCTGAATAAAAAATACATCACTTATTATTCGCAGAGCGCCTCCGTTGACCCTGACCGCTATTTTGCCGGGAGGGGGCGCACGGCCACGCTCGGCTACAGTCTTGACTTCTGATTATGGCCGCCCCGCTTACGGGGCGGTAAACCTGACGATGGAGAAACAATTTTACTTTTCGCCTCTTCGCCGGCGCTGGCTGCAGGCGCTGCTGTTATGCAGCGTGTCACCCGGCCTTCTGGCCGTGCAACGGCCCGCCCAGCGTGCTGTTTCACTGTTTCAGGGTGCCACCGACAGCCTAGCGGCGCTGGGCATTACGCCCTGCGGGATCGTTGAATCCTGGGCGGAAAAGCCGGTTTACCGTTACCTGCGAAACCAGTTTTCAGGCGTGCCGCAGTTAGGCCTGGAAACCCAGCCGGCGCTTGAAAAAATAGCGCTGCTCAGGCCCGATATCATTTTTGCTTCCCGTTTCCGCCATCAGGATGTTGCGCCGCTGATGGAAAAGATTTCGCCCGTGGTGCTGCTCGATGACGTTTATGAATTTAAAAAAACGCTGAAAGTCGTCGCAGAAAAACTCTCAAAGGTCAATGAGGCCGGAAACCTGCTTCAGCGCTGGGATTCACGCATTGTCGCCCTTCAGACCCTAATGAGAGAACGGTTCGGTTCACAGGCCAGACCCCGGGTATCTGTCATTGAAGTCCGCCCCGATCACATCCGCAGCTACACTCCGCAAAGCTTTCCTGGATCTGTGATGTCCGAACTCGGTTTTGACTGGAACGGGCAGGCTGCGCAGACGCACGGCACGTCGTTGCGCTTTTCCAGTATGGAGAACCTGCCGCTGCTGGATGCCGATATCTTTTTCATTCTGCTGCGGGCGGAAAGCCCTGCCATTCTGCGTCAGTACCGGGTGATGACTGCGCATCCGCTCTGGCAGCAACTGAGCGCCGTGAGAATACGGCAGTTATGGCCGGTTGACAGCGTTCCATGGAGTCTGTCCGGTGGCATTATTGGCGCAAATCAGATCCTCACTGACACAGAGCTGGCGCTGAGCCGGGGGGCATCGTGAAAGCACGCTTTCTGTTCTGCTGTGCCCTTCTGGCGCTGATGATGGTGCTCAGCGTCATGATCGGAGTGCGCTTTTACACGCTTTCGCAGGTGGCTGACGCTTTGTTTCACTCGGATCCCCTCCGTGCGGCTGACGCCATCATTCGCACATCCCGGTTGCCACGCACATGGCTGGCCATGTGTGTGGGGGCTTTTCTGGCTGTGGCGGGCGGACTGATGCAGGCGCTGACTCGCAATCCTGTGGCATCGCCCGGGCTGTTCGGCGTCAATGCGGGCGCGGCGCTGGCAGTTGTGCTGGCCGGTAGCGTTCTTTCCCTGAGCATCCCCTGGCAGACACTTTTACTGGCATTTTTCGGGGCGTGCGCGGCCAGTATGCTGGTGTGGTTCGCCAGCCGGGCAGGTAACGGACGGGATAATCCACTCCGGCTGGTGCTGGCTGGGGTGGCGATAACCGCGCTGTGTAATGCCATTACCCAGGCAATCCTCGTTATCGATCAGGAGACGCTTGATACGATGCTGTTCTGGCTGGCCGGGAGCCTGTCGGATCATGACCTGCCTCATGTCTATGCGATGCTGCTTCCCGGAACGCTGCTGACTGTTGTCGCGTGCCTGTCTGCCGGCCAGATGGATGTACTGCGTGCCGGCGAGGAAATTGCCACCGGCCTTGGGCAAAATATCGTCCGTGTCCGCCTCCTTGCCAGCCTGCTGGTCGTGGGGCTGGCGGGAAACGCCGTGGCACTCGCCGGTAGCATCGGCTTCGTCGGACTGATAGTGCCGCATATCGCCCGCCAGCTGTTTGGCAGCGACCTGCGTCTGATGCTACCGGCCTGCGCATTGCTCGGCGCGTTACTGTTGCTGACGGCGGATATCGTGGCGCGCGTGATAATTTTACCGCAGGAAGTACCCGTCGGCGTCATGACAGCGCTAATGGGCGCGCCATTTTTTATAGTGCTGGCGCAGCGCAGGAGACACCATGTCTGATAACCGCGTTATACGCTGCGGCCCGTTTTCACGCCTTTACGCCGGGCGATTGCCGTTGGTCATGCTGCTCTGCCTGCTGGCTTCGCTGCTGATGACGCTTGCTGCATTAAGCGCCGGCGACGTACCCCTTCCGCTGTATCAGGCGCTGTGGCTCCTGATACATCCTGACGCCAGCTCACAAAGCTTCATCCTGCACGAGCTGCGTTTACCCCGCGTGGCGCTTGCGCTTCTTTCAGGCGCGGGGCTTGGACTCGCCGGACTGGTTATGCAGCTGCTGGTACGTAATCCGCTGGCTTCTCCGGACACGCTCGGCGTCACTACCGGCGCAAGCGTCGGGGCGCTGCTGTGGCTTTCTTTTTTCAGTTTTTCATGGGGTAGCGCGCTGATGCCGGTGGCAGCGATGGCTGGCGCCACCTGCGCGGTTGGCCTGGTATTCATACTTTCAGGGCCCAGGGGGCTGACGCCAGCCCGACTGATCCTGACGGGCGTCGGCGTCTCGGCAATGGCGGGTGCGGTGGTGACCTTCATCCTGGTTTTCAGCCCACTGACTACCACCTTTTCTGCGTGGGTATGGCTTAGCGGCAGCGTTTATGCGGCGACCTGGGAAAAGGTGCGTCACCTCCTCGCCATCGATCTGGCGGCATTGCTGCTCTGGCTGTTTTCGCTGCGTTATCTGAGCGCGCTTCTGCTGTACGACGACCTTGCCACGGGGCTGGGTGTGCGGGTGCCTGTAATGCGGGCCCTGCTATTGATGGGCTGCGTGATACTTTCCGGCGGCGCGATAGCAATGGTGGGCGCCATGGCGTTTGTTGGCCTGATAGCGCCACACCTCGGCAGACAGATTGTACGTCACGGCATTTTTGGCCAGGCGTTTGTCACCGCCTGCTGCGGCGGCGTCATGGTGGTTACTGCTGACCTGCTGGCCAGAACGCTGTTCCGGCCTGCAGATCTTCCGGCGGGCATCTTTGTTGCGCTGGTCGGCGCGCCGTTTTTTCTGGCGTTGCTTATCCGGCAGCGTACGTAAACTGATGGAGAAAACGTGTCTCTTTCCACTCATAAGCTGAACGTGAGCTATGCACAGCAGCAGGTCATACACTCGCTGGATCTCAAACTGCCCGCGGCGAAAGTCTCTGTACTGATCGGGAGTAATGGCTGTGGTAAAAGCACCCTGCTCCGGGCAATGGCCCGGCTTCTCAGGCCGCAGTCGGGAACCGTTATACTGGACGGGATGGATATTCATGCCAGCAGTACGGCGCAGGTTGCCCGCCGGCTGGCGATCCTGCCGCAGATCCCCGTCGCCCCCGAAGGAATTTCCGTACGTCAGCTCGTTAGCCTGGGACGCTTCCCGTATCAGAGCTGGTTACGTCAGTGGTCAGCGGAAGATGAAAGGCAGGTAGACGAGGCCCTTCGCCTGACCGGAACTGATGCATTACAGCATCGCCCTGTGGATGCCTTATCAGGCGGGCAGCGGCAGCGCGTCTGGATTGCCATGACGCTGGCACAGGCGACCGATACGTTGCTGCTGGATGAGCCGACCACCTATCTTGATCTGGCCCATCAGGTTGAGGTGCTTGAACTGTTGCGCGGCCTGAACCAGACGCACGGTAAAACCATCGTTATGGTCCTGCACGATCTTAATCTGGCCAGCCGCTACGCCGACCATCTGGTCGCCGTACACGACGGACGGGTTTATGCACAGGGTGCGCCGGGGGATATCATGACTGAAGCGCTGGTGAATAAGGTGTTTAACCTGCAGTGCCGGATTATTGAAGATCCTTTCTTTCGCTCGCCGCTGTGTATTCCTTTTCCCGGGGCGCTACATGCTGACGCCTGAGGAGCATGCCTTTCTGCAGAAGAATTTCCGCTTGAGGCCCCTCGCGGCGGCCGATGCGCGCAGTATGCCGGCAGAATATGTGCTCAATGCGAAACATTGCGATGCCTTTTTACGTCTCGTGATGCCGCTGACAGGCGCACCGGATGTGGCCATAGCCGCCTCGCTGTTTGCAAAACGTCTGGCATTTCTCGCGACGGGCAATGTGCTCTATGCTATGAGCGTGTTTGACAGTGGCCTGACCTTCTCTCTTTCTCGCAGCCGGCTTGAGTATGCTCACGATAACGGGCTATGGACATCGTCGCTCCCGGCAGACACTCTAGTGACATGCTATCTTCCCGGTGAGCGAGATGCCTGGCGTGAAGAAGTCGTGTCAGCGCTTTTCCGCGGGTTTCTTTCTCCGCTCTGGCAAAGTCTGGCCGGAGTGAGCGGACTGCCCATACAGATACTCTGGGAAAATACCGCGATGCGGGTTTTTTCACTTTATCAGGGCCGAATGGACAGGCTCGATGAAACGCAGAACGAGCGCAGGGATGCCGATTTTAACTGGTTGATCGGACAGGCTTCACCTTCTCTCTTTGGCCTGTCCTGGAACCCGCTGCAACGCTTTCGCCGACCTCTCCAGCTAAACGCGGCGGGAAAGCCTGTGCGCTTTCGTCGCACCTGCTGTTTCTATTACAAAGCAACCGACCCTGTCGAATACTGCCTCAACTGCCCGCTCTGCAGGCCAAAATAAGCACCGGACTTTAGCCGAGTGGGAGACGTGCTGGTACTCAATTACTCGCGAACGGCGTCAGGGGCAATCACCCGTGGGCGCCTGTCATGAATATCAATCATGCCCCCTGTGGCTGGGCGACGTCACAATCACAACCCCTTCTCTTCCGTGGTGCTGCCCGGAAAGCTTGGATGTTCACTATTTATCACATTGCTCCACTTCCTGTTCGGACTCCTGCAGTTCGGACATCAGTGACGCCAGATTTATCGTTCCGGCCGCCGGATTGCGGCTTGCCCACCGGGCACATAGCCTGAGAACGCGCAGGCGTATCATTGCTTCACGCTAGGGCGAGGCATCGTTTTCCGTTATGACGACACCTCTGTTCATGAACGCACGTTTTTTCCCGCTTATGAAGAGGTTCTCCCATGCTGGCATATCACACCGGCTCGCAGTGTCAGGAGAAACATGCGTTTCGTCACTTCAGATACGGACGGATAGAAAACGGGTATGCAGTTGTGTTGGATATCAATCAGGAAAAGATTCCTATGCAGAAGGGCTATAAACGGTGAAGGTCCACCGAGCAGAGCGTGTCTGGCTAAAAGCGCATCCGTTGCTCAGACAGCTGTAAGGTTCTCACACGGAAGGTATGCTGACCTGACTTACATGTTGCACGCCATCAGATTCATGGTGTCCGACAATCTGGTTAGCAGACAGTAGTTAGCTCCAGGAGGTGTTTAGCAATCTTGTTAAAGTTCGAAACAATTGTAACTCGTGACTATCACAGCAATACATAATTTCCACATACGGTTTGCCGATAACCGAAGCAGTCATTGGATAATCCGGAACATATCATGCGCCTGCATACGTTAAAAAATCTGTTTTCCCTAAGTCGCTCACGTTTATCCGCTTCTGTAGGCGCGCTTGAGCAGGCTATGCCAGTTATTGAGTTCACCCCAGCCGGAATAATCCGGAAGGCCAGCCCGCTTTTTCTTACTACTATGGGCTACCGAGCCGACGAAATAATCGGGCACCACCACAGCATGTTTTGTGCCCCTTCGCTAATCAGTACACCTGAATACCGCCATTTCTGGCAGCGCCTTGCGGACGGTGAGAGCTTCAGTGGTAAGTATATGAGGCTGGCAAAGGGCAACCGTCCCGTATGGCTAGAGGCAAGCTACATTCCCGTTGCTGACAGGCGCGGGAGGGTTTTTAAAATCATTAAAATAGCCGCAGACGTTTCCGGGCGCGTACAGTCAGCACTGGAACTGGAGTCACTCGTCAATGCCATCAGCCGCTCTATGGCCGTTATCTCGTTCGATCCAGCCGGACTTGTACTTGATGTTAACGAAAACTTCCTTAGCGCCACCGGGTATCAGCGGGAGGAGGTCATCGGTCAGCATCACAGGCTATTTTGTAGCGAATCACTGTATAAAAGTGATGAGTACCGGCAGTTCTGGGAAAAACTGAATCAGGGTGAATTTTTCTCTGGCCAGTTCCCACGACTGAATAGTCGTGGTGCCCCGCTTTGGTTACGTGCCACCTATAATCCGGTATTCAGCGCAGATGGCAAACTGTATAAAATTGTGAAATTTGCTTCAGACGTTACCGGTCAGGTCCTGCGAAATCAGAAAGAGCAGGATGCCGCCGTGCACGCGTGGGATATGGCAGTCCAGACACGGGGAAGTGCCCAGACAGGTGCAGACGTAATCGAGAACAGCATCAGAATGATAGACAGGATTGCCCTTGGGATGAGCTCGGTTTCAGCGGATATATCCCGACTCAACAGTCAGTCTGACAGCATTGACGGTATGGTCGAAACAATCCGAAGCTTTGCCATGCAGACAAGGCTGATTGCCCTGAATGCCGCTATTGAAGCAGCCAGGGCGGGTGCCTCAGGCAGAAGCTTTGCCGTTGTCGCCGCAGAAGTCCGCAACCTTGCAGCAAGCGTCAGTGCTGCCACTGAAGAAATCGAACGGGTCGTGGTGGATAACAACCTGCTGGCCAAAAAAGTACTCTGTGGTATAGAGGGCAGTATGGCAAACACAAAGGACGGCGTGGCGCTCATGCGCGAGGCAGGTGAGGTCATTGCCAGTATTCAAATAAACTCAGAAGGCGTGGAGAAAGCCGTCAGGGATGTGGCACATTCAGTGAAAGAGGGACATGCCTGATGGGCTGACTGATATAAAGGGAAGGTTTAGCGGTGTGGAGGAGCCAGAAACCCCTGGGGCGGCCTTATGTTCATCTGGTCCGATATGCTGCCGGTGCCGGTTACGGGCTCTGCATCAGATATCTGGGGGGTAGCCTGACCATGCTTTTGCAGAACGGGTATATAACACGTTTTATCATGCTCCCCCTAAGTTCTGCTGCACTTTCCCGCTGACACACATGCTCTCGGCAGCACCGGAATTTACTCTTTTAAAGGTTTCAGTGCGTGCGACTTTGCCAGTGGAAATCGAGGCTCACGGCCTCCCCGTCCTTCTCCATTATTATCCGTTCTCTGGCACAGACGCCGTTGGGTATGACTTTTTTCCAGTGCCGGTCTGTCAGCTCCGGATATACGGGGATAAAAAACATCCCCGTCAGAAGCCACAGGCGGGATTCAACCCGACTGACTGTCTGAGGTGACAACCAGAGCGGCATGCTGAAACCCAGGGCGCGGATGTCCGCAATCCGCAGGACCCCCTCAGGTGGCGGTAATTCGGCAAACACGACCGCGGGCAGAGGAGCACGCAGGCAGAGAGAACCGCACCTGGAAAAGCTGTCACCCTCGACCGTAACAGGAGAATCAAGATGTGCCGCAGTGAATACCGGCGGCGGAAGACGTCCTCCAGCTAAAGCGGTCCTCGCTGTGAATCATGCCGGTGAGATTTTCTTCCCGGACAGCCCGGGCGTGCGCGTGTTCAGCAACAGCGCTACAGAAGGCGCTGAACGCAGATGCTGGCATCTCCCCGAGCGGATAGCGCCGGAAAATGATTTTCCGCTCAGGATGGTTAAGGAGTGACTGTCCGCGGGTCTGTAAAACATTTTTAATGTGTGAGCTCAAACCCGTCACGGGATACCAGCGTCCAGGAAAATCAGGCTGCCGCATCTTCCAGCAGCTGTGGGTGAAATCCATTTTTCGTGACGTAATTTTCCTTATGTTATCCGGGAGCATCCGTACTCGTTATTCCCGGATGCCCGAATCAGTAATGGCTGAAACGCTACTTTCCGAGGGGAAACGGCCACCTGACTGAACGGAGTGGCCGCGGCCGGCGCGTGGCCAGTCGGGATAATAGTAACCGCGCGGCAGCAGGCCGCTGAAGATTATGATGCGTACGCGCAGATGATGGCGTCAGACGCCGCGCCGCAGGCTGAGGCTGCCCCGCAGGGAAAGGTAGCGGCCCTCGATGCTGCTACTGAAAAATGCGTCAGCGTCCGCAGCCGCGCAGAACGCCTGATACACCTTTGCCGGCACCGCGAGCCAGCGCCGGCACGCGCCGTCCCGGTACTCCAGCTCCAGCACGCCGGTGGTCGGATCGTAGCCCGCGCTGCGAAACAGCTGAGACGTGACTTCATGCCTGTTCATGCTGTGGTTCCTGTCCTGGCGATCGCGCACGTGGACGCCGTCAAAAAAAGTGGGGTGCCGCCGGGCGGCTCCCCGTTCAGGGTATGAAAACAAACGATTTTTTATTCTGCTTACGCGGGAGTTATCGGCCGCCCGCCCTTAAACCTGAGCCGGCGTGGAGGTTCACTGTAGCCTGTAACGTCCGTGACCATTGCTGTTCCGGCCTCAGGCTGCCCGGAATCCGTCCGCGAGGAGGAGGTGCAGATGTTCATCCGCACTTCTGGCCGTCTCCCGGCGCCAGCCCGACCGCTGCAGCAGTTTATCGAGCGCGGGCAGCTCGCCGGTGATGCGCGCGGGCAGGGGGATGCGCTGGCGGCCGTGCTCTTCAAAGCCGGCGTCGAGCGCGTGACGGTTCAGGTAAATGCCCGATACCGAAGGGCTCAGGCGAAGCTGCCGGCGGCCGCGCCATTCACTCTCTGCCAGCACCATGTAAATCCATCCGGTCAGTTTCATCGCGTGCAGGGCGTGCTGCAGCCGGAACAGGTCGTTCTGCCCCTGCAGGTTGCCGTTGCCGGCGCGCCACAGATAGTCGAGCTTGCCGGACAGGTCGGCACGCAGTCCCTTCACCCGCCCTTCTTTCAGCAGCCAGCTGATGTCGCTGGCAAGCTCCCGGGGAAAACGCCGCTGCTTCTCGGCGGTAGCCAGCCAGCGGGTCAGAAACAGGTTATCCTGCGCGGGGGAGGTCGCGACCCCGTCGCGGCGGGCAGTGTGCAGTGCAATCAGCCCGCACCAGGCCAGGTGACTGACGTTCAGATTGTCGTTATCCATAAGAGGCGTCCTTCATGCAGAACCACATTAAAAACTGGCACTGAAATGCGGTATCTTATGACATCATCCCTGCCCGGAGTAGTCTGTTGAGTCTGCACCCGATTCAGCTGTGAAGTCTGACTTCATCCGGGTCGTCGCCCCGAAGCTGTTCAATCGCGAAAATCAGCGAGGGATGACAGACTTCATTTTCCTTTTCGCTGGCTTTTACGAGCGTGACCAGCTCCCGGATCAATCGATTACGATCGGTCTGCTGGCCCCGGTCGGCCAGATTCAGGCAAATCATGCCGGTAATCCGGCAAGCCTCCCAGTAGAGGGATTCTGTCAGTTCATCTTCTGAGTCTTTCATCCGCGTTTCTTCCGTTTGAATCTGATGCATATGAGCATACTGGCGTAGGCAGAGCCTGCTATTATCAGCTTACTGAAAATTGTAGCGGCGGTCAGCAGGCTACTGAAGCCGATATTCAGACGGACGAGCAGTGCTAAGCCTGTGCTGTGAATGCCGCTTTAGCGGCCTGTCAGCAGCTTATCAGTCAAAAGGTCGGAGTTAAAAGAAGCAGCAGGCCTCTTGCTCTGCAGCGACACTTACCATCGTCACCGCATCCATTTATCTGCCCCTGCAGCTCCGTCTATCCAGTCCGGACGGTGGTGGCTGGTCAATGGGGAAAACGCGATACCCGTGCGACGCGGGTCCGCTTAATTTGAAATAACGTTTCCTGCTTTTCTGCCGATAAATATGCTGAAAGTTTTTATTATTTTCAGATTTCATAAATTATCAGTCACTTACAATGGCAGGAATTACAGATGACGATTACACAGCGATTGTTGCTTACCTTTTCACTTCTCTCTGCCTCGCTGGTCGCGATGGTCATCGTGGCCGTCATGGTTGCCGGCGGATTTCAGTCCCGCTTTCAGTATGTACAGGAAAATACCGTTGCTTCATTGCTGGATCTGGGAAAACTGGTAGACAGCAGTAATTCCCTCATTATCTGGCTCTACCGCCACCAGAGCGCAACAGATCCGCGGCGACAGGCTGAAGTCGAAAAGAAAATCGATGAAGCTATAAGTAATATTAAATCACTGAACAACTATTACCTGAATAATGACATATCGAGCGAGGAGGACCGGCAGTTGACAGAGAGAGCGTTCTCCACCATCAAACAGGTTGAATCCTCGCTTCCGGAATTTCTTGCTGGCTCACGCGCACAGAATGACGCCATTGCACTGGGGGCGCTCCAGAGCAATAACGGCATTGGCGAAGCCGCCCGCCAGTTGATTGCAGGCTACCAGAAACAGCTCAAACTTAACGTGGACATCGGCAGCACCCTACGTCAGGAAAATGACCGGACTTATCAGGTGACAGTCTGGAGCTTAATAGGGGGTTCCGCACTGGCCATTGCTATTCTGGCCTTCTTTGCGCTCAAAACGGTTTTCGGTATCCGCGGGCAACTCAACGGCATGCGGCAGACTATGGAAAACGCCAGCCAGCGGCTTGACCTGACGCTCAGGGTGGACGAGTCGCGCCGGGATGAAATCGGCCTGACCGCAAAAGCGTTTAATCATCTTATGGAAAACGTCTCAGCCTCGCTGACGAAGGTGGAGGCCTCTGCACAGTCGGTCAGCACGGCTTCTGCGCAGATAGCAGCCGGTAATGAAGACCTCTCTTCACGAACCGAGGAGCAGGCCGCCTCGCTGGAGCAGACGGCGGCAAGCATGTCAGAACTGAGTGAGACCGTGCGTCAGACCGCTGAAAACACTCAGCTTGCCAGCCAGCTGGCGAAGAATGCCCGGGACATTTCAGAGGACAGCGCCGGGCGGGTACGCACGCTTCTGGATACAATGGGTGACATCAGAGGGAGCTCTGCAAAAATCACGGATATTATCGGGCTGATTGAAGGCATTGCATTTCAGACCAACATTCTGGCCCTGAACGCAGCCGTCGAGGCCGCGCGTGCCGGAGAGCAGGGCCGCGGCTTCGCGGTGGTAGCGGGAGAAGTTCGTAACCTCGCGCAACGTTCATCCTCCTCCGCCCGTGAAATCAAGGGGCTGATTGAGTCATCCATGGGTTTTGTCGAAGCCGGATCGACGCAGGCTGAGGGTGTAGGAGAAAATATGTCCCGCATGAACGACGCCGTGCGGCAGGTCGCCGACCTTGTCGATGAGATATCCGTTGCCGGCAGTGAACAGTCTCAGGGTATCGGGCAGGTCCATATTGCCGTGAATCAAATGGATGACGTAACACAACAGAATGCTGCGCTGGTTGAAGAAGCTTCGGCCGCGTCACGTTCGCTGATGGAACAGGCGGCGGCACTGAACAAGCTGGTGAGTAACTTTACGCTGGTTCCGGACTCGGGCCAGACAGGCACTCTGGACGCTCAGGCTGTCAGGCCGGTACGGAGGGCTGCTTTATTACGGCCCTCCCCTGCCGTTGCGGCAGTGGGGGATGATAACTGGAAGAGCTTCTGAGGCAGAATTTACGTTTTCTTTGACTGAGGGGGCGGAGGTTACTGGTGTTCCTAAACCCTCGCCGGGACCTGCTTATCAAAAGCGTGTTGCCTGGCAGGTTTATAAGAGATGCCGGTTGCGCTCAGGTTTCGGAGTAAGGTGCCGATAACTTTAATGTGCCTCATCAGGGTACACATCTGATACTGCGACTGATTGTGCTGATGGCTTCCTCCTGGAAGCCATTTTTTTATTACGCTGCCTGCAAAGTTAATTCCTGTACGGGACCGCCAGCGCCCGGATTCTGAACCCTTTCCCACGAAGCTGATCGTAATGTCCGCCGTACAGGTAACACAGAAGAGCAGAACTTAGCGTTCAGAAGAAATTTGGGTCAGATAGGGTGGAAATTCAGGGTACGGGAGAGATATTCATTACTGAAGACAGAGCGCAGGCAGGCTGAACAGACGTTAAAAAAACAGGGGCGGGTCAGCCCCTGAAAACATCAATGAGATAAACGGACTTACTCGTGTCGTGGAGTGTGGCCATCGGATTAACCACCTTCATGCTATCGGCTATCCGCTGAAAAACTTTAGCCCGGTCCTCTGTGATGCTTACTGTTTTTCATATCGCTCCACGTCCTGTTCGGCCTCCTCCAGCTCGGACATCAGCGCCGCGAGGTCCACCATTCCGGCCGCCG
>NZ_SZZZ01000036.1:0-16398 GCF_009830025.1 Pantoea sp. Taur | reverse complement strand
CTGGCGTGAAAGGTGAAACAGGGGAGCTAAGCTGCGGGACAAGGTCTTACCTTAATGGACGCGTCAGATTCACCCTGTTTCAGGTGAAGGTAGCTAACCATCACCTACTGCAGGATTCAAGATACAAGGACGCGGGCGAAAGGCGGGGCGGCACATGGATGTGCCATCCCCCGCCGTTCCGTCAGGCAGACGAACGAAGTGAGGGGACCGCGTCAGCGGCGCGAGGACGCCAGCGCCAAAGCGCCCCCAGCCTGCGTCACCGCCTATTAGTAACAGCAGCGCCTGAAAATTAAATTGCGGAGATAAAAATTAATCTGCATACCCAAGGCACTGCGACAGGTTTAGGTGCAAATTTTTACACCTACACCCTATGCACGAGCCAACAACGCCACCACTTCCTGCACATCCGCGACGTCATCCAACTCCATGCAAATCGCTTCCAGCTGTTCAACCTGCTCAACCGGCAACACGCGCCCCGCTAAGCTACGGTATTTAGCCAGCAGCGCCTCAAGACTTAGCGGATTAGCCGGCGCACCAGACGGTACCGGCACATGCTGCTGCCACTGCTCGCTCTGCTGGGTTTCAATCCGCACCCACGGCTCGTCGTCACGCCCCTGCTGCTCATCAATCACCAGCTCAATCCTCGCCATAAAGGCTTCCACATTTGGATGCAGACGTTTGGCATCATCGTAGCTGGCCAGCTCGGCGGAACCGTACAGCGCACGCGCCACCAGTGCATACGGCAAACTCATCTGTGCACTTGCCAGGCTCTGAAGCTCACGTCCGCCACACATCTCCAGCAGGAACGGATTTAATCCCACCAGGATACGTTCAATCTGTGCAGGCTGTACCGAATGCTGCGTCAGCATCAGGTTCAAGGCATCCACCGCAGAATGCGTCCCACGACAAGCGGCATACGGCTTGATCGAACAGCGCGCCAGTTTCCACACCACGCCAAGATCAGCAGTCAAAGCTGCAGGTTGCTGCGTCTCAGCGGCCAGGGTTTGCAGGAATCCACCCCACTTCGCTTCAAATACCGCCGAGGGTCCGTTGATACCGCGCTGCGCCAACAAGGCCGCCTGCACGCCACCTTCAGCTGCACGTGCGGCATGCAGCTTTTTGGTGTGCGAGCCGTCGTGAATAAATCCCCACAGCCCACCGCTAAAGCTGGCGGCAATGCCCATGGCCGACGCGCACTGCTCGCGATCCAGCAGCAGCAGTGAACACACCGCCGCTGCGGCACCAAACACGCCACAGCTGGCGGTGGAGTGCCAACCTGCGCCGTTATGCGCAGAGTAGCCGCCGCAAGCTTCCAGCACCCGGCGTCCGACGTCATAACCGATCACCATCGCCACCAGCAGCGCCTGGCCGTCAACCGGCTGCGTCGCCAAAGGCAGTGCCGCCAGAATAGCAGGAATAACCACCGCGCCAGAGTGATCGCAACCACCGGTATCATCCAGCTCATACATATGCGCAGCCACGCCGTTGAGCCATGCCGCCTGGCGTGGACTCACCTGCTTTGCACTTCCCCATACTTGTGCCTGCTGATGCCCACCTTCTGCGAGCGCCAATGACAAACACTCGCGCCAGATAGGACTGTCGCTGCCCGCCAGTGACGCCCCGAGCGTATCCAGCAGATGGCGCTTCGCCTGCTCTACCAGCGCGTCAGGCAACTGTTCAAAACGGGTGTCGGCGATAAATGCCGCCAGTTGTTCAAGCGTCGAGGTCATGCGCACCTCCCGTGATGCGGGTAAACACTTCTGCCGGATGGGAAAAATCATTGTCCGGCTGCGTTTGCCAATGCGCCGCCACCTGCTCCGCCGTGGCGATCCACACATTGTGCTGTTGCAGCGTCTCGATCAGTTCACGCAGCAAGCCGATGCGCCCGGCAGTGCCGATAATTTCCGGATGCAGGCGCAGCAGATAACACAGGCCAAAGCGGTGGAAGCCGTGGAAGTCTTGTGTCATGTTCGCCAGCGTTTCGGCATAAGGTGCAATCCGCGACTGCCCCGGTGGGATGGCCGGGCTCAGGTTAAAGGCAAAATAGGGTTCATCTTCCAGCGTGTAGTGCATTGGCAATTCCACCAGCCGCGTGCCGGGATGGAAGTAGGGCTGATCGTCGCCGCGCCAGCTTGATGACCAGCGAATACCCTGCTCCACCAGCGCTTCCGTCAGGCCCGGTTTCCACTGTCCTGCTGGGGTGCGGAAACCCTGAATCGGTTTGCCGGTAAACTGTGCCAGCTGGTCGCAGCCGCGCGTCACGCTGGCGATCTGCTGCTCCAGCGACAACGCCGAGAAGTCTTCATGGCGCTCGCCGCTACAGGCAATTTCATGCCCATCGGCCACGATGCGTTTAATCAGCTCCGGTTGCTCTGTCGCCACAATTGCCGGTAAACACCAGCTGGCTTGCAGCTGTTTTTCTGCCAGCAGTGCCAGCAAGCGATCCACGCCACGCAGGGTGCCATAGCGCCATACCGACAGGGTTTTATCGCGTCCGGCGACGGCAGGTGCCTGGGTCAAAATACCGTGGATATCATTGAAATCGATAGTCAAAACGGCGGCGGACTGGAAGCCCAGCGGCCAGCGGGAAGATTCAGTCATGCTGTTGCTCCTGCAGATACCACTGCGCCACCGCATCACAGCGCGCAAACCACACATCGTCACGCGCCGTCATATGTTCAAACAACTGCTCCAGCAGCAGGATACGTCCCGGCTGGCCGGAAATTTTCGGGTGGAACAAGGTGGTCAGGCACAGGCCTTCATCCATTGCGCCGTCGAATTCGCGCTGCCAGTTATCACGGGTATGCGCATAGCTGGCAATACGATCGCCGCCTTTCGGGAAGTCAGGCTGGCGCGTATAGGCCAGCGAGGCGTAATCATCCATCTCCCACTTACCGGGGATCTCGACCAGCGGCGTGTGACCCGCCACCGGGATGCTGTAAGGACGATCGTCGCCGCGCATGCTGCTGGAATAAATCACCCCAGCATCACGCAGAATTTGTGGCGTTTCGGCATGCCAGTCACCTGACGGCGTGCGGAAACCGCAGGCGGTGATGCCCAAATGCTGTTTAAAGATTTCAGCGGATTTCGCCATCACGGCACGCTGTTCATCCGGCGAAATCGCCCAGAAAGATTCGTGACGATAGCCGTGATAGGCCACTTCGTGGCCCTGTTCGATAATCGCCTGACACTGCTGCGGCCACTGTTCCACCACCCACGCCGGCACAAAAAATGTGGCGGGAATCTGGAAAGCGCGCAGCAGGTCGAGCAATCGCCCGAGCGCACGGTACGGCCCATACGCACCAAAGGTGAAATATTCTGGCGTTGACCACAGGCTGCCATTCAACATGGCATCGCCGGTGGGACCATCAAGGTCAAACGCCAGCGCCATACAGCCGCGTTTCCCCTGCGGCCAGCGCACTGCGCCCGGTTGTTGCATCGCTACGCTCCTTTAGCCCTGGTTCACGGTCGCCTGAGTCACGCCATTGTCAGCCAGACCCCATTTCGCGAGGATCTTCTGGTAGCTGCCATCGGCAATCATCGCGTCAATCGCTGCCTGAATAGCTGTGGTCAATTCACCTGCATCTTTACCAATTGCCATGCCGGTGTACTGGAAGGAGAAGGCTTTATCGAGCGGCTTATACTTTCCTTTCTCAAGATCCATGATGTACGGCAGCGTTTCGCTCCCCTGCACTACACCATCCAGACGGTTCTGACGCAGCTGGGTACGCGCATCCGCCGTCCCTTCAGCGCCAACGACGATGATGGCTGGCTTACCGGCGGCTTCACAGTGCGCTTTAGACCAGTTGGCAATCTCTACCGGGAAAGTAGTACGACGGCTGGTGCCAACCTTCTTACCGCACAGATCCATCGCGCTGTTGATGTCGCTGCGAGCGGCCTGGGTGTAGAACTGCGGACCGGTTTTGAAGTAGTCGATAAAGTTCACCACCTTCTGGCGCTCTTTGGTGTCGGTCATGCCGGACATCACCAAATCAACACGCTTGGTCACCACCGCGTTCACCATCTGCTCAAAGGCGATCTCCTGCCAGTTGATCTTCACACCCAGCTTCGCACCGATCGCCTGACCGAGATCGTAATCCACGCCGGTGAGTTGGTTGGTGGCCGGATCTTTAAAATCCATTGGCGGATAGTTCGGCATGATCGCCACAGTCAGGCCTTTCTCTTTAATAGCCGCTGGTACGGCGATATCCGCCCAGGCAGAAGATTGCAGTAACAGCGCGGCACTGATGGCACTCAATAACAGTTTTTTCATGTTTTTCACCCCGGTCACGTTAAAGAAGAATCGCGTTAATAAAGTTTTTCATCCGTGGGTTTTGCGGGTTCAGCAGAATGTCTTCTGGTGCGCCCTGCTCGATAATGCGTCCCTCGTCCATAAACACCACCTGATTGGCCACTTCACGGGCAAAGCCCATCTCGTGAGTGACCACCAGCATGGTGGTGCCCTCTTTTGCTAACTGGCGCATCACCGCCAGCACTTCGCCAACCATCTCCGGATCCAGCGCCGAAGTGGGTTCGTCAAACAGCATCAGTTTCGGTTTCATCGCCAGCGCACGGGCAATCGCCACACGCTGCTGCTGCCCGCCAGACAGTGACTGCGGATAGTCGTGCGCTTTGTGCGCCAGACCGACGCGATCCAGCAGCGCCATCGCCTCTTCACTGGCTTCGCGTTTTGGACGCAGCAGGACGCGGCACGGCCCTTCGATAATGTTCTCCAGCGCGGTTTTGTGCGGGAACAGGTTAAAGCGCTGGAACACCATGCCGGTTTGCAGACGCTGGCGAGCAATTTGCTTATCGCTCAGTGCATGCAGTTTGTTGCCCGCAATGCGATAGCCCGCTAATTCGTTGTCAACCCAAATGCCACCCTGATCGACCTTCTCCAGCTGGTTAATGCAGCGCAGGAAGGTACTTTTACCGGAGCCGGATGGCCCGAGAATGCACATCACCTCGCCGTAATTCACTTCGAGGCTGACATCCTTCAGCGCATGGAACTGGTCGAAATATTTGTTCACCTTGACGGCGCGCACGATGTTTCTCATCTCTCTCTCCCAATTACTGACGCTGGCGGTGGCCGCGTGAGAAGAAGCGCTCAAGGCGACTCTGACCAAACGACAGCACAGTGACGATGATCAGGTACCAGATGCCCGCTACGAACAGCAGCTCCATCACGCGCGCATTGGCGAAGTAGATGGTCTGCGTGTTGTAGAGCAGTTCGGAGTACTGGATCATGCTGGCCAGACTGGTGGTTTTGATCATGCTGATGAATTCGTTACCTACCGGCGGCAAAATCACGCGCATCGCCTGCGGCAAAATGATGCGCTGCAGCGCTTGCAGACGCGGCATGCCAATCGCTTTCGCCGCTTCATATTGGCCAGTATCCACGGACAGCAAACCGGCGCGCACCACTTCGGAGGTGTAAGCCCCCTGGTTGATGCTCAGACCCAGCAGTGCCGCGAGGAACGGCGTCATGATGGTGACGGTTTGCACGCTGAACACGCCGGGAATACTGATGGTGGGAAACACCAGCGCGAGGTTGAACCACAGCAGCAGTTGCAGAATCAGCGGCGTGCCACGGAAGATCCAGGCGTAACCCACGGCGATGTAGTGCAGCACCGGATTGGGCGACATGTACATGATCGCGGTGATCACGCCGAACAGGATGCCGAGTCCCATCGCCAGCACCGACATAATCAGCGTGTTCACCACGCCGTTAAGGATTGCCTGGGCAGTAAAGAACTGGCCGACAAACGACCATTCAATGTTGCCGTGGGCGAAGGCGTTGACCAGCAATGCCAGCAGTACCAGGATCACCGCTGAAGCCGTGATGCGGCCGTAATAGCGACGTGGCACCACCTGATAGCGATCCAGATCGTAATGCATCTGCTCGCGGCTATTTTTCAAGCTGGGTTCAACCGGAGTGGATTGGGACATAGACGTCTCCTCAGGCGCGCGGGCCAGCGTAATCTTCAGTCCAGCGCTGCTGGTCCTGCATCAGGATTTGCAAACGCGCGAGCTGTTCGCGCACGCGTGCCGGTGCAGTGCCGCCATAGCCACTGCGGGCAGCCAGTGCCGCTTCCAGCGTCAGGGCACTGCGCACTTCTGGCGTTAAGCGTGCATCGACAGCTTGCAACTGCGCATCGCTCAGGTCGGACAGGCCGCAATTTTCGCGTTCACACAGTTGCACCAGCTGACCGGTGATTTCATGGGCTTCACGGAACGGCACGCCGCGCATCGCCAGCCAGTCGGCCACTTCGGTGGCCAGAGTGAAACCGTCCGGTGCCTGTTCGCGCATGACGTCGGTGTTGAATTTCAGCGTCGACATCATGCCAGCCATAGCAGGCAGCACCAGCAGCAGGGTATCCACGGCATCAATCACGTTGCGTTTGTCATCGCTCAGGTCGCGGTTGTAGGAGAGCGGCATGGCTTTCATGGTGGTGAGCAGTGCCATCAGGTTGCCGACCAGACGACCAGAACGACCACGTGTCAGTTCGGCAATGTCCGGGTTTTTCTTCTGCGGCATGATTGAGCTGCCGGTAGCATAGCTGTCATGCAACTCCACCCAGCGGAACTGGCGCGAAGCCCACATGCACACTTCTTCGCACAGGCGCGACAGGTTGATACCGATCATGCTGGTGACGAACAGGAATTCTGCGGCGTAATCGCGGCTGGCCACCGCATCAATCGAGTTTTCGCACGGTGCGAGGTAAGCCAGGTCTTCAGCGGCTTTTTCCGGCTGGCGCGCAATCGCCGATCCGGCCATCGCTGCGGCACCGAGTGGGCAGCGCGCGCTGCGGCGATCCCAGTCCTGCATGCGCTCAATGTCGCGGGCAAAAGATTGTGCATGAGCCAGCAGTTGATGACCGAACACAATCGGCTGTGCCTGCTGTAAATGGGTAAAGCCTGGCGCCACGCTTTCGGTGTGCTGTGCGGCTTGCTCGACCAGAGATTGCTGCAGAGCCAGTAAAGCACTCACGACTTTGCGGCCGTTGTCTCGCAGGTAGAGGCGCAAATCGTTGACGGTCTGATCGTTACGCGAACGGCCGGCGCGCAGTTTGCCGCCCAATGGTCCTAAGCGCTCGGTCAGTGCGCGTTCAATGAAAGTGTGCACATCTTCGTCAGCCGCAATCGGATGCAGATTACCCGCACGATAATCGGCATCCAGCGCATCAATCGCCGCCAGCATGGTATGGAGTTCTTCACTGCTTAGCAGATCGCCGCGTGCCAGCTCACGGGCATGTGCCCGGCAGCCTGCTAAATCGTAAGGTGCCAGGGCAAAGTAATAATCCGGGCTGCGCGACAGCGCGGTTAAACTGGCCGCCGGTGCCGCTTTAAAACGCGCGCCCCATAACAGTTCGGCATTATCAGACATGCTATTTCCCCTTACAGATACTCGTCAGCGATATGGAAAAGATATGAATAAACCAGAGGTGATAATAAAAACTTATTTCACACTCACACTGGTAAATACGTCATATTTCAGGTTCACTATACTTTCACCGCAATTATTCCGGAGTTGAATAGCAAAGATGGAAAGTAAAGTTTCCCAGTCTGGAAACAATGCAAATAATCGCGGCGACAATGCGGTTCTGGCACTGAGTAATATCGACTTAAAATTGCTTCGCGTATTTAAATGCGTGGTGGAAGCCGGGGGATTAACCGCTGCCAGCAATGAACTGAATATTGGTTTAGCCGCCATCAGTAAGCAGGTTTCCGATCTGGAGATTCGTCTCGGCATGACGTTATGCAGCCGTGGGCGCGAAGGCTTTGAACTGACGCAGTACGGCATTAATGTCTATCAGGCCACACTGGAGCTGTTCGTCTCCCTGAATCTGTTCCGCGAACGTCTGCATAACAGCCGCAATGAGTTGCTGGGTGACATCGCGATTTGCGTGGTGGATAACACCATTTCTGATCCGCACTCCCCGGTCACCGCGGCGGTGCAACAGTTGCACCAGAAAGCACCAAAGGTGCAGATTCGCTTACAGACTGCGCAATTAGATGATATTGAACGCGGGATGAGTGAAGGCCGTTTTCATTGTGGCATTGCGCCGGTTTATGAAATGAAAAGTGAGTTTGATTACTTCCCGCTTTATAAAGAATATTCGAAATTATATTGCTCCATGTCACATCCTTTATATTCTGGATCTTGTGATAAGAATATATCGGTGGAAATATTACGTGAGCAGAAAATCATTAATCATTTATATGTGACGCCGCGCGATGACCGCCGCCTCATTCCATTACAGGACAGCGGTGCGCAGGCGGTGCAAGTGGAATCCGTCGCCATGCTGATTTTAACCGGGCACTTTATTGGTTATTTACCCGAGCACTATGCCGCGCCCTTTATTGCACGGGGGCAGCTTTGTGAGTTAGGTGATGAATCGGTACGTCGGGAAAATCCGTTCTGCCTGATGATGAAAAAAGGCCGAAAAATTAATCCGATTATCCGGCTGTTCATGCAATCACTGGGCCTGGCCGAGGCCGAAGAGGCGCACTAAGTTGGTGCAATCACCCCACCACTTTATACATCACCGTGGTGGCATCTAACGCCCCTTCCGTCGATTCAGCGTACAACGGAATGGAGCCCGCGATTTGCCAGTCCAGCGATAGATAGAGATCCGTGGCCACATCGCCGCTGCGCGTATCCAGCACCAGCAGCGTTTTGCCCTGTTCAACCGCGAGTTGCTCAGCCTGCTGCATCAGTCGACGCGCGATTCCCTGGCGACGAGCAGAAGGATGCACCAGCAATTTACTGATCTCCGCGCGATGACGCCCATTCGGCATGGCGCTAAACCCGACCATTACCGTCGCAACAATCACACCCTGCTGCCGCGCCACCAGCAGCTGATTATCGCCGCTTGCCAGGCTGTAGATTTTATCCTGCCAGAAGCGTTCCATCGCTGCGCGATCGTCGGCATCAATAAAACCGACGCTGGCCCCGTCCGCCACGCAACCCTGCAGCACCTCGGTCAACGCGGCTAGCAGGGGCTGTGCCTGAGTGGCACTTAACTGTTCAATTTCAATCATGGTTTGCACACCACCAGAATGTAACGTGCGCCGCCTTCAGGATGCGCCTGGAATGATGATTTGCCGGTCAGATGAAAACGCAGGCAATCCCCCGCCTGCAGCGTCCAGCGCTGATCGTCCATGGTGAACGTCAGCTCGCCGGATTGCAGCCAGATATGCTGTTCCAGCCCCTGTACTGGCGGTGCGTCATAATCGATACGCGCACCGGGTTGCAACACGCTCTCAACCAGCTCGGCCTTGAAATGGCTGGCGGGCGGCGAGACACTGCGACGCAGATAACCGCTGGCATCGTCGCGCCAAACACTCTGATCACTCGCTTTCAGCAGCAGCGCCGCCTCCTCTTCCACTTCACTGAGCAACCGTGACATGGTTAAGCCATAGGCCACACACAGCCGGTTAAGCAAAGCGGCAGTGGGGCTGGTCTCCGCCCGTTCAATGCGCGACAATGAAGCCCGGCTGATGCCGGTAGCCATCGCCAGTTCGTCCAGTGACCAGCCACGTTGCACCCGCAATTCGGCTAATCGTGCGGCCAGTCGATCTTCGGTATCCGGTACAGACATGTTCACCTCTCATTTATGGGAAATAAATCTCACAAATGAGATATCACCTGATATTGCGCAAAACGTCAAGTTGTACAGAAACAAAAGAGTTGTACAACATAAGCGCGGCGGTTAAGGTGTTGTAATGCAGGTCAGAATTTTCGAGGACGCCATGGCCTTATACAGTATCGGCGATGTTGCCGAACGCTGTGGAATCAACCCGGTAACACTACGCGCCTGGCAGCGCCGTTACGGTTTATTAAAACCCCAGCGTACAGAAGGCGGTCATCGCCAGTTTGATGATGAAGATGTTCAGCGCATTGAGGAGATCAAGCGTTGGATAGAAAGCGGTGTGCCTGTTGGCAAGGTGAAAGCCCTGCTGGAAGGCCAAACCGTTAATGTGCACGATGGCTGGACCGCGCTGCAGGAAGAGCTGATGAGCGTGCTGCGTCACGTTCGTCCGGCTAAATTGCGCACCAAAATTGCCACCATTGGTCGCGAACATCCGGTGGATGCGCTGATCGATCACGTGTTTGTTCCCGTGCGCCAGCGCCTGGGACTGGATCAGCACACCGCCCGTACCATGTGCAGCCTGCTGGATGGCGCGCTGATTGATTACGTGGCGTTTTGCCTGGCGGGCGGCCGTAAAAAAGCCGGCAAAGATGCATTGATGATTGGCTGGGGCGTGGAAGATCGCACTCGCCTGTGGCTGGAAGCCTGGCGCTTGTCGCAGCAGGGCTGGCGTATGGATGTCTTAGCCGAGCCGCTGGATATGCCGCGTCCTGAGCTGTTCCCTGGTCAGAATCTGTTTATCTGGACCGGTAAAAAACCGACGCGTCGGCAACTGGAGCAGTTTGAACACTGGCAGGCACAAGGGTTTGCCACTCATATTCACGATCCCGCCTGACAAAAAATCGCACACACGGCCTTTGCCTCGCCGGGTGTGCGCGTTATCATGCCGCACTCCATGACTCTTCTCAGGTTTCTCTTATGAACTGGAATAAAATTCTCATTGGCTCCCTGTTTGCCGTGATGGCCATTGGTGGCATGGGTGGCATGATGCTGGTGGGCTACAGCCTTATCCTTCCCAGCCACTGAGTTGACGTTGCACGCGTTCTAACACGCGGTCGCAAATCAGTGCCAACAGGGCGACCAGCAGCGCCCCCTGAATCACATAGGCGGTGTTAAAGCCGCTCAGTCCGATAATCACCGGCGATCCCAGGCTTTCTGCGCCCACTGTCGACGCGATGGTCGCGGTGCCGATGCTGATCATCACCGAGGTACGCACGCCTGCCATGATCACCGGTGCGGCCAGCGCCAGCTCAATCTGCCATAAGCGCCGCCATGGCCCCATGCCCAGCCCTACGGCAATTTCCCGGTTGCTGTCCGGCACGCTGTCTAAACCTGCCAGCGTTCCCTGTAAAATCGGCAACAGCCCGTAAAGAAACAGCGCTATGATGGCCGGTGTCGCGCCAAAGCCCATCACCGGCACGGCTATCGCCAGCACCGCTACCGGCGGAAAGGTCTGCCCCGCTGCCGCCAGCGTCTCCAGTAACGGCCTGAATGCCCGCCCGGCGCGTCGCGTCGTAAAAACACCACTGCCTACGCCAAAAATAATCGCCAGTGCGCTGCCGCTGATCACCAATGACAGATGTGCGAGGGCCAGCCGCCAGAAGCTCTCTTGCTGATACAACGGACGTTCCAGCTGCGGGAACCAGTGGGCAAACAGCGGTCCGCTGTGCGGCAACCCCCACAGCAGCAGCAGAAACACCGCCAGCAGCCAGTACAGTGGATCGCGCCAGACACGCATCAGATCGCCTCCCGCTGGCGCAGCAGATCGCTGAAGTGCAGGACACCCAACGGCTGTTGATGTTGATCGATCACCGGCAGTTTGTCGGTGCGCCGAGCGATAAACTGTGACAGCGCCTCGCGCAGCGTCAGGTGCGCGGCTATTGGCTCACCGTCCAGCCACTCGCCGCGCCGCGCGGCGCTGCCAGCACGCCCCAATGCCAGCAGTCGCACGCCAAGCTCGCTGCGGCCAAAGAATTCGCGGGCGAAATCCGTGGCAGGCTGCGTCAGCAACTCAATCGGCTTGCCCTGCTGCACGATTTCACCACCGTCCATCAGCACCAGTTGATCCGCCAGCGTCAGCGCTTCGTCGATGTCGTGCGTCACCAGCACCACCGTGCGTCCTGACAGCTTCTGAATACGCAGCATCTCTTGTTGCAGCGCCTGACGGTTCACCGGATCGAGCGCACCGAAGGGCTCATCCATCAGCAACAATTCGGGATCGGCAGCCAGCGCGCGCGCCACGCCAACCCGCTGCTGTTGTCCGCCGGAAAGTTGATGGGGAAAACGCGTCGCCAGATGCGTATCCAGATTGAGCAGCGCCAGCAGCTCCTCTACGCGCTGTTGAATTTTTGCCTGCGGCCAGCCGAGCAGTGACGGCACGGTAGCGATATTCTTTGCCACGTTCCAGTGCGGGAACAGGCCAATCGACTGGATGGCATAGCCAATACGCCGCCGCAGCGCACGTGCATCCATGCGTTCAATCGGTTCACCGGCAAAGCGGATTTCGCCGCTGTCATGCTCCACCAGCCGGTTGATCATTTTCAGCGTGGTGGATTTGCCCGAGCCGGAGGTGCCGATCAGCACGGTGAAACTGCCCTTCTCAATATGCAAAGTGAGATCGCGCACCGCTGCTTTGCCCGCAAACATTTTGCTTACCTGGTGAAACTCAATCATCGGTTCTCTCCAGCAGTGCCGACAGTAAACGCAATGCGGCATCAAACACCACCGCCAGCGCCACCACCGGAATCACGCCCAGCAACACCAAATCCAGTGCGCTACTGAGTAATCCCTGAAATACAATGGCGCCAAAGCCACCGGCACCAATCAGCGCCGCCACCACCGCCAGTCCAATGGTTTGCACCACCACCACACGCAAGCCCGAAAGCCACACCGGCAGCGCCAGCGGGAGTTCGGCGTGCCAGAACTGTTGCAGTGCACTCATGCCCATACCGCGTGCGGTTTCGCGCACCTCCTGCGGCACCTGCTGCAACCCCGCCACCACGCTGCGCACCAGTGGCAGCAGCGCATACAGCACCAGCGCAATCAGCGCCGGAGCCAGACCAATACCGCTGATGCCCCAACTTGCCAGCACCGGGAAGTGAGCCACCAGCCCCGCCAGCGGCGCAATCAGCAAACCAAACAACGCCACAGAAGGCACCGTCTGAATCAGGTTGAGTACGCTGAAGGCGGCACTTTGCCAGCGCGATCGCCGGGCAATCGCTAATCCCAGCGGTAAGCCTATCAACAACGTGGGGAGTAATGTGCCGCCCAGCAACAGCAGATGCTGGCTAAAGGCCGCATCAAACACCGCCGTGCGGTTGGCATACTCTTTCATCAGGGAGAGGTGGTCGAGGTGACCGCTGAGCAATAACAGCAGCGGAACAATCCAGATTTGCAGATTCAGCAGGATACGCCACGGGGTACTGGTTGTGAGCTGGCGGATAGCCTCAGCGGCCAGCAATAACGCCAGCGCCGCCGCACACCATAAACCACTGCCAAAGGCCGTTCGTGCCAGCGGGCTACCGTCAGTGGCCAGCTGTGCCGCCGTGTGCCCGCCAATAAAGATCAGCAGCGCAAACAGAATCTCAGCGTCCAGCAATGCCATCACCAGATTGCGACGCCGTGGCTTCCACCATAACCCTTGCCATAACCAGAGTAATGGCAGCAGCAAGAGCCAGGATTGCGCCACTTGCCATAACATCAGCGGCTGGCCGGACACCAGACGGTTGGCGGCGAAACTGAGTAACGGCAAGGTAGCCAGAGCCAGCGTGATCAGCAGCGTTAACACCAGCAGCACCGGCTGCTGGCGCGGTCTGAGTAACAACGACACCGCTTACAGCAACTTATTCTGCTGTAGCCACTGCTTCGCCACCTGGCTGGCATCCTGACCGTCAACCGCAATCTGCGCATTGAGCTGTTGCAGGGTTTTCTCATCCAGCTTACTGAACACCGGCTGCAACCAGTTGCCGATCTCCGGATACTGTTTCAGCACGCTTTCCCGAATCACTGGCGCAGGGGCATAAATTGGCTGCACGCCTTTGGGATCGGTCAGCGTTTGCAAACCGAGCGCCGCCACCGGGCCATCGGTGCCATAGGCCATGGCTGCGTTGACGCCAGAGGTTTGCTGTGCCGCCGCTTTGATGGTTACCGCCGTATCACCGCCCGCCAGCGACAGTAGCTGTGACTGATCCAGCTTGAAGTTGTAGGCTTTTTCAAATGCCGGTAGCGCATCGCTGCGTTCGATAAATTCCGCCGACGCCGCCAGTTTGAAGGTGCCGCCCTTTTTCAGGTAGGCGCTGAGATCGTCGAGGGAGTTAAGGTTATTTTTCTTTGCCACATCGCCGCGCACCGCGATGGTCCAGGTATTGTTGGCGGGCGCAGGGGTTAACCACACCAGATGATTTTTATCCGCATCGAGCTTTTTCACCTTCTCATAGCCCTGCTGCGCATTTTTCCAGGCCGTGTCTTTCTCATCGTTAAAGAAGAACGCGCCATTACCGGTGTATTCCGGATAAATATCCAACTCGCCCGCAGTGATGGCCCCGCGTACCACCTGGGTGGTGCCGAGCTGGACTTTGTTGACAGTTTTTACCCCGTGTTTGTCCAGCACCTGCAGGATGATATTGCCCAGCAGCGAACCTTCGGTATCAATCTTTGAACCGACCTTAACCGGATCGGCCGCATTTGCAGCGCCCACACTCATCGCTAATGCGATCATCCCCCATAAACCCTGCTTAATCATGCCGCTGTCCTCTGCTTATATTTCAGTCTGTGACTATCAAGCGTAGCCTGGCGAAACAGGATGGGGGCGGTCAAGCGCCTCAGTTCGAGCTTTTTCTGCTATTTAACGCACATTGCTTATAACCCATTCGCAGGACATATAACCAAATGGAATTTTTATTGGGTATCAGTAGGCTTATTCTCATAGGCCCACTCTTTACAATAAAATACATAACATCATGTCCGATTTAGCTTCTCCGGCGCACGTCGCGCTGGCAGGGAATACGCCGACTGGCGAAACCAAATGGATTCGCAGCGCGGCTGACGTATCGAATCTCGTGAACAACAGCAACGAGTCTCGCAGCAATGCGCGCATCGTGGTGGCCATCGCCCTCGGCGGTGTGTTCCTCGATGCCTACGACCTCGGCGCACTGGCCTTTGGTATCAAAGATGTCACGCGCGAATTTAACCTGACGCCGACCGGCACCGGGATGGTGGCCTCCGCGATTACCTTCGGCGCGATTGTGGGTGCGCTGATTGGCGGTTATCTCACCGATAAAATTGGCCGCTACCGCGTGTTTATGGCGGATATGTTCTTTTTTGTGATTGCCGCCCTCGCCTGCGCCTTTGCCCCTAACGAATATGTGTTGGGCGGTGCGCGCTTTGTGATGGGGCTTGGTGTTGGCATCGATTTGCCAGTCGCCATGGCGTTTCTTGCCGAGTTTTCTAAACTGCGCGGGCAAGGGAATAAGGCCGCCAGCGTGGCAATGTGGTGTCCCACCTGGTATGCGGCAATCAGTATTTCCTATCTGCTGGTGCTGCTGCTGTATGCGGTGCTGCCGGAAAGTCACACCGACTGGTTGTGGCGACTGATCCTCGGCTTCGGCGCGGTACCTGCGCTGCTGATTATTGCCATTCGCAGCCGTTATATGAGTGAGTCTCCAGTGTGGGCGGCCAATCAGGGCAACCTGCACGGCGCCGCGCAGATCCTGCAGCGCTCCTACAACATTAATGCCCATGTCGCGGAAGATGCCGAACTGACGCAGGCCAAGCCGGTGCGCAAAGCCAGCTGGCGTAACTATGGCGCGCTGCTACAGGGGGTTTATCGTCGTCGTACTATTCTGGCGACCGTCACCTCCATCGCCTCTTCGTTCGCCTACAACGCGGTGGCCTTTGGCCTGCCGGTGATCATCTCCAGCTTCTTTGCGCAATCGATGCTGACGACCATTCTGGTGTCGCTGGCATTGAACCTGCTGTTTGCCTTTGTCGGAGGTTTGCTGGCGGTGCGTCTGGTGCCACGCCTCGGCGCGTGGAAAATGTCGGTGGCGGGTTACAGCTGTCAGTGCATTGCCCTTCTGGGGTTAGCGCTGATTGGTCGCCCGGAAGGCGGTGAACAAGCGGCACTGGCGATTGCGATGCTGGCGCTGTTCCTGTTTGGTCAGGGGTTCGGTCCGGGCTCACACACCATGACCTTTGCCTCGCTGAGCTACCCTGCTTCACTGCGCGGCGTGGGGGTTGGTTTTAACCAGACGCTGATGCGCGGCAGTTCAACCGTGTCGCTGTTCCTGTTCCCACTGCTGGTGGCGGCATTCGGCACCGGCGTGTTCTGGGTGATTTTCCTCGCGCCGCTGATTGGCTTGCTGGCGCTGCTGGCGATCCGCTGGGAGCCCTCAGGCTACGATGTGGATGCGGAAGACTTCACTTAAGACAACAACGCCCCGTTAAGGGGTAATGCCAGTCAGTTAAGCCTGACTGGCATTTTTTCTTCTGGCTGTCGGATATTTATAGGGCCTCTCTTTCACCACCCTTGGGAACGAACGCTCCCGTCGTCCCGGTAGTCTGACCATCTCTGCTATCGAACTTACGTCCTTTACCAGTTCCGGGATACGCCCAGGTGAAGCGCCTTCAAGTGTCCAGAGCAGTTTCATCACCCACGCTGTCGATTCCCTGAAGCTGAGCTGGTTAGGCCAGTATCCCTTCAGCGTTGAGGCCATTCTTATCATCTGATATCTCACCAGATTGT
>NZ_SZZZ01000035.1:0-21486 GCF_009830025.1 Pantoea sp. Taur | reverse complement strand
TAACCTTCTGAGGTTCATGATGGCGCAGATGGCGTACAGCCTGAAAGGCGTGGAACCTTATCAGATGAGTTTTAAGCAGTCCGCACTGTATCTGAGAAGTCATCTGAGCCTGCTACCGGGCATCTCACCGGGAAAAATACCGCGGATAATGGAAGAGATAATGGCGATGGCTCCAGGGCTGGTGCTGCCGGAAAGAAGAGTGCGGCATTACCCAAGGGCGGTAAAAAAGAGGCCACAACGTTATCCGTTGCGGCCTCCATTAAGATCTTAACTGACAAGCATTAGGCCTGGTGGCCGCCCTTTTTCGCTGTCAGCAACTGAGGGAATTAGCCCTCTACTTTCACGGCTGCGGCACTCGCCACGGCACGTGCAATCGCCTCATCGGTATTGTCACCGGTAGCCAGCGCCACGCCCAGACGACGTTGACCAGCAATCTCTGGCTTGCCGAACAGACGCAACTGCAGTCCCGCACCCAATGCCGCTTCGATGTTCACGAACTGCACATTGTTGCTATCCAGCTGTGGCAGAATCACCGCCGAAGCCGCCGGGCCATACTGGCGAATGCCACCGATTGGCAAGCCAAGGAACGCGCGCACATGCAGAGCAAACTCGGACAGATCCTGAGAAATCAGCGTCACCATGCCGGTATCGTGTGGGCGTGGCGAGACTTCGCTAAACACCACCTCATCACCGCAGACAAACAGCTCAACGCCAAACAGACCATATCCACCTAATGCTTTCACCACTTTTGCGGCGATATCTTGTGCACGCTGCAGAGCCAGGTCGGTCATCTGCTGTGGCTGCCAGGATTCACGGTAATCGCCATCTTCCTGACGATGACCAATCGGCGCGCAGAAATGGATGCCATCCACTGCGCTGATGGTCAGCAGGGTGATTTCGAAATCAAATTTCACCACACCTTCGACGATCACGCGACCGGCACCGGCACGTCCGCCTTGCTGCGCGTAATCCCAGGCTTTATCCAGCTGGCTCGCTTCGCGGATGAAACTCTGACCTTTGCCCGATGAACTCATTACTGGTTTAACGATGCACGGGAAGCCAATTTCATTGGCGGACGCGACGAAATTCTCTTTGCTATCAGCGAACTGATAGGTTGAAGTCGGTAACGACAACTCTTCTGCCGCCAGACGGCGAATACCTTCGCGGTTCATGGTCAGGCGCGCAGCACGCGCGGTAGGTACCACTTTCTGGCCTTGAGCTTCCAGTTCCAGCAGTTTTTCAGTGGCAATAGCTTCAATTTCTGGCACCACAAAGTGCGGCTTCTCCAGCGCAATTAACGCAGCCAGCGCATCACCGTCCAGCATATTGATCACATGGCTACGGTGTGCAACGTGCATCGCAGGGGCATCGGCATAACGATCCACGGCAATCACTTCCACACCCAGACGCTGACACTCCAGCGCCACTTCTTTGCCCAATTCGCCTGAACCTAACAGCATCACACGCGTTGCGGCAGGGCGCAGCGCGGTTCCGAGAGTCGTCATAATTTCACCTTAGCAGTCAAAATGCGCGCGCAGTATATACGAAAACGTTTGCGTACTCACGCATTCGCCTTCATCAGGTTTGCCATACTTTTCCCGCTCTGACGTTACCTGACACTCGCTACGGCAGCATGGAACGCGGAAACTTAAACAGGAGTTAAACGATGAGCAATTGGTTGCAGCAAATCCAGTCGGTGCTGGCGAAGAAGGGCGGCGACGGCAAAGCCGGTGGTTTGAGCGATATGCTGGCACCCGGCGCGCTGGGTGGGTTAGCGGGATTGCTGGTGGCCAGCAAGTCTACACGAAGCCTGTTGACCAAATATGGCGGCAAAGCCTTGCTGGTCGGCGGCGGTGCGGCAGCGGGCGCCGTGCTATGGAACAAATACAAACAGCGTGTGCGTGAAACGCACCAGGATGAGCCGGAATTTGGTCAGTTGCAGACACCTGTGGATCAGCGCGCTGAACGTTTGGTGACGGCGTTAGTGTTCGCTGCCAAAAGCGATGGTCATATTGACGATCGCGAACGTGCCGCTATTGAGCAGAATATCCATCAGGCGGGTTATGGTTCACAGGCGGAAACGCTGATCCAGCAAGCGATGAACCGTCCGCTCGATCCACAGTGGCTGGCAGCCGATGTGAAAAACGAAGAAGAGGCGTTAGAGCTTTACTTCCTCAGTTGTGCCGCCATCGATGTGGATCACTTTATGGAGCGCAGCTATCTCTCTGCACTGGGTGATGCCCTGAAGATCCCACAAGATGTGCGCGACGGCATTCAGCGCGATATTCAGGCGGAGAAAGCGGCGTAATGATGCTGAAGCCTGGATCATATCCAGGCTTTATTGCGCATCAGATCGAGCAGTGTTTGCAACTGGGCATCAATAACAATGATCTCGTTATTGATCAGTAAATGCAGCGCTGTTACGCGACGAACGCCCTGTTGCAGCGGCAGCATCTTCAATGTTCCTGCCGCCAGGGCGGACTGAATACGGGTCTCCGGTAACCAACCATAACCAACCTGATGCATTACCGCCTCAATTGCGGCCTCGATGGTGGAACAAGCCCAGATCTCTCCCTGATGGTGCTCCTGCAGTACGCTAAAATGCTGATGATCGGCAATGCGTATCAGCGGATAATCCGCTAACTGCTCAGCACTAACCGCACCACCTAATTGATGTAACGCATGCTGATGGTGCGCAACAGCCACGAAATCCACATTCATCATCCATTCGCCCCGGCCTGTCCCGGGCTGGCGCTGGCTCAATACCATCACATCCGCCTGGCTGTTATCCGGTATCTGCGTTTCCAACACCTCGGTGACGTTAACCTGCGTACCTGGATAGAGACGCTGGAATTCACTCAGCACACTGAACAAATGCTCGCGCGGCAAGATGCTATCCACCATCAGTTCGATGCGGCTGCGCTCACCGTTGCGCATAGCGCTGGCGGTGCTTTCGAGCGCGTAGAAAGCTTTCAAAAGTGGCCTGACCTGCGCCAGAAGCTTCTCACCTGCAGGCGTCAGCACAGTGCGCCGTCCTTTGGTCTCCAGCAAGGTGACTTCAAGGCGTTCTTGCAGCATGGCGAGGTTATAGCTTACCGAAGACTGGCTGCGATGTGTCGACTCGGCCGCGCTGGCGAAACTGCCGCGCAGCACCACCTCATTTAACAAGCTCCACTGTTCCAACGTTGATTTATGCATATCATCTAAATTTTGAATGAATTTTATCGAAACATAGCGTTATTCATCAGGTAAGTGAAGGTGTAATCTGGCTTCAAACCAAAGGAGAACACATTATGAGCACCTTCGATAAAAATGATTTGGCTGGATTTGTTGGCAAACACCTGATCTATACCTATGACAATGGCTGGAACTATGAGCTGTATATTAAAAATGCCAGCACCGTTGATTATCGTATTCATAGCGGGATGGTGGGTAATCGTTGGGTTAAGGACCAGCGCGCCTATATTGTGCGAGTCGCGCAAGAGGTCTACAAAGTTTCCTGGACTGAACCCACCGGCACTGACGTCAGTTTGATCGCGAATCTGGGAGACAGATTGTTTCACGGTACGATCTTCTTCCCCCGCTGGGTGATGAACAACCCGCAGCAGACGGTTTGCTTCCAGAATGAACATCTCAACGAAATGAATCGTTATCGCGAAGCGGGTCCAGCTTATCCCACTGAAGTGATCGACGAATTTGCCACCATCACACTGGTGCGAGATTGCGGTGCCGATAATGATGAGGTCATCGCCTGTGCGGCCAATGAATTGCCCGCTGATTTTCCAGCTAATTTGTTGGTTAACCACCCTTGACGAGGGAGCGCATGAAAAAGCGCTCCTTTCGTTACACTTCCTGTGCGCTGCTGCTTGGCTTCCCGCGTGATAAGTGCCACGCTTGCTGAATGTTGTCTTTCAGGGAAAGGAGCCAGAATGCATCAGCCGCAAGCGAAAAAAATCCCCCACGTCATGAACCTGCACGGTGAATCGCGCACCGATAACTACTATTGGCTGCGCGATGACGAGCGTGAAAACCCAGAGATTCTGGCACATCTGTACGCCGAGAATGCGTACGGTAAAGCGATGATGGCGTCGCAAGATCCTTTGCAGGAACGGGTATTAAAAGAGATTGTCGACCGCATTCCACCGCAGGACCACTCCGTCCCCTACGTAAAAAACGGCTATCGCTATCAAAGCCGCTATGAGGTAGGCAACGAATACCCGCTCTATTTTCGTCAGTCGGTAAACGCACCAGCGGATGAACCCTGGCAACTGCTGCTCGACGGCAATCAACGAGCTTCTCACAGTGATTTCTATACCATGGGTGCACTGGCGATCTCACCCGACAACCAGGTGATGGCGCTGGCGGAAGATTTTCTGTCGCGCCGCCAGTATGGCATCCGCTTCCGTAACTTAGAGAGTGGTAGTTGGTATCCGGAAGTGCTGAGCAATGCTTCTTCCAGCGTGGCGTGGGCCAATGATTCGCGCACGCTGTACTACGTGCGTAAGCATCCGAAAACGCTGCTCGCCTATCAGGTGTGGCGCCATGAGTTAGGTCATCCGCAATCAGACGATCAGCTGGTGTATGAAGAGCAGGATGAGAGCTTCCACCTCAGCGTGCACAAAACCACCTCCGAGCACTTCATCCTGATTGCGATGTACAGCACCACTACCAGTGAGATCCAGCTGATTGATGCCGAATATCCGGATGCGCAGCCGCAGGTATTCTGTCCACGTCGTCGCGATCACGAGTACAGCATCGATCACTACAATCACCAGTTCTATATTCGCTCGAATCGCGACGGAAAAAACTTTGGCCTGTATCGCAGCGCATGGCTGGCCGAGAACCGCTGGCAGGCGTTGATTCCGGCACGCGATAACGTGGTGCTGGAGGATTTCCAGCTGTTCCGCCACTGGCTGGTGGTGGAAGAGCGCCAGCGCGGCGTCAACACGCTGCGCCAGATCAACTGGGAAAGCGGTGAAAGCATCGGGATCGCCTTTGACGATCCGGCTTACGTCACCTGGCTGGCATACAATCCTTCGCCGGAAAGTGACACGCTGCGTTATGGCTATTCATCCATGACTACGCCAACCACGCTGTTTGAACTCAATATGGAGACGGGCGACCGCCGGGTGTTGAAACAGACGCCGGTGCCGGGCTTCAACTCAGATGACTACAAAAGCGAACATCACTGGATCACGGTGCGTGATGGCACTGAAGTGCCGGTGTCGCTGGTCTATCACCGCAAGCATTTCAAAAAGGGTAGCAATCCACTGCTGGCTTACGGCTATGGTGCCTATGGCAGTAGCATGGATGCCAGTTTCGGCACCAGTCGCATTAGCTTGCTGGAACGCGGTTTTGTTTACGCCATTATCCATGTACGCGGTGGTGGCGAGCTGGGGCAGCAGTGGTATGACGATGGTCGCCTGAAGAATAAGATGAATAGCTTCACCGACTTCATTGATGTGACGCAGGCGCTGGTGGCGAAAGGCTACGGCAATCCGCAGCAGCTGTATGCGATGGGCGGCAGTGCGGGCGGCTTGTTGATGGGCGGTGTGATGAACCTTGCCCCCGAACTGTTCCACGGTGTTGTGGCGCAAGTGCCGTTTGTCGATGTGGTGACGACCATGCTGGACCCGTCGATCCCACTAACCACCGGCGAATATGACGAGTGGGGCAACCCGGAGCAAGAAGAGTTTTACCACATCATTCGCCAGTACAGCCCGTATGACAACATCGAAGCGAAAGCCTACCCGCATCTGTTAGTGACGACAGGATTGCACGATTCCCAGGTGCAGTATTGGGAACCGGCGAAGTGGGTAGCAAAACTGCGTGAGCTGAAAACCAACGATACACTGCTGCTGCTGTGTACCGAGATGGATTCCGGTCACGGTGGTAAATCAGGGCGTTTTAAAGCCTATGAAGGGGTAGCGCAGGAGTTTACTTTCCTGATCGGTCTGGCGCAGGGCAGCTTGCCAGACCGCGTCGATTATTGATCGACTTTCACGTACTTGCGCAGCGCCTGCCGTAACGGTGGGCGCAAATCGCGCACATTCTCCAGCACCCAGCGTAAGTAGCCGGGATCTTTACGCGCAATGCTGCCAATGCTTTGTCCGCGATATTTACCAAACGGGAACACATCGCCGCTGACTTCTGCGGGCTGACAGCGGCCGACCATATCACTGACGCTCCAGCCGGAGGTCTCCATGATGCGGATCAGCAGCGCAGCGGTGACATAGCAGTCATATAACGCACGGTGCGCATGCAGTTCAGCTGGTGGCGTAACGTCAAGCTTCAGGCTGTGACGCAGTGCCTGGTTGCCGTACTTAATGCCCGGCCACAGCTGGCGCGCCAGCGTCATGGTGCAGATCCATTCACCGGGCATGATCGGCAACATACGACGATCAAAACTGGCATTGTGCGCCACATAATGCGGGCTGCCATGATAGCGACCAATCGCTTCTTCAATCGTCGGCTTATCGGCGACCATTGCTTCCGTAATGCGATGCACCGCCATCGCCTGACGGCTGATAGGGCGGTCCGGGCAAATCAAATCGCTCATCGGATTGACGATCTGTCCGTCGATCACATCCACTGACGCGACTTCGACCACGCCGCCTTGCAGGCCACAGGTTTCGGTATCGATAACGCGTAACATAGGTTAATTACTTCTGTTTGGGTTCGTAGGGCAGGCGAGAGAGGCTGAGCGATGCCTGGCGATAGCTCATCAAACGCTGACGGAACCACTCGCGCAGCGCTTCCGGCTGCTCGCGCTCGACCATTTCCGCGATCACGGGCATGTTGTAGCGCTCTTTAAAGGCCACGCCTGCGGCGGCCAGATCGACATTGACTTTGTCTTTCTCTTCCTGCGACAACAGGGCAAGGTTTTGGCTCATGCATTTCTCCTGATAAACAGGGGCAAAAGTAATGGTTTCCCCTTTACGGATCAAGGAAATTGGATCGCACCGCAAGTCTCGACACGTCTTTGCCAGCGGCGTATCCTGCTGCCACGTTTGCGGCAGAGCGCCGCATGGCAAAGGGAAGAAGTGATGAAGAAAACTGCGTTAAACCCGATTGTGGCGGTGTTGCTGGCGTCATCCACGTTGGTCTTCAGTCAGTTTGCACTGGCACATGCTCACCTGAAAACGCCGGTTCCCGCCGATAAAGCGGTGATCGACAGCTCGCCACAAAATCTGACGCTGACCTTCACAGAAGATGTTGAGCCTGCCTTCAGCGGTGTTGAAGTGCTCAATGCACAGAATCAGCCGATGGCCGTGGAAAAAGCCAAACTCAACGACAAAAAGCATGATCAGTTGATCGTGTCAATCAGCAAGCCGCTGCCGTCGGGCAACTACCAGGTGAACTGGCATGTGTTGTCCGTTGATGGACACAAAACCAAGGGAAGCTACGCGTTCAGCGTGAAGTAATCGATGAGCCTGAGCACGTTGTGGATTGTCCTGCGCGCCCTGCATTTTATTGCGGTGTTATTGCTGGCTGGCAGCGCGTTCTATACGGCTCTGCTGGCACCGCGGCGCTATCGCCCGGTGCTGGCGCAACGTTTGCACAAAATTTTAGTCACGACAGCGCTATTGAGTCTGCTCAGTGCGGTGTTAATGCTCGCCACGCAAACCGGTTTGATGAGCGGTGACTGGCACAATGTCAGTGACCTGGAAACCTGGCAGGCGGTTTTAGCCACTCGCTTTGGCGCGGTGTGGTGTTGGGAACTGGGGTTCGCACTGCTGAGCACGCTGGCCTTGCTGCTGCGTGGCACACTGCGCCAACAGCTCTTGCTGATAAGTGGTCTGTTGCAGTTGGCGGCGCTGGCTGGTGTTGGGCATGCCGCGATGCGCGATGGTTTACCCGGCTTGCTGCAGCAGATCAATCACGCGCTGCATTTGATTGCTGCTGCGTTCTGGACCGGCGGCTTATTGCCCCTGTTATTGCTGATGCGTGAGGCTCGGCAGATTGCGTATCGTACCGATGCGATTCGTTGCATGATGCGTTTTTCGCGTTACGGTCATCTGGCTGTCGCACTGGCGCTGCTCACCGGGATGATCAACAGCCTGCTGATTGGCGGTACACCGCTCAATTGGGGCACCACGCTGTGGAGTGCGATGCTGGTGGTTAAAGTGATGCTGGTGATGATGATGGTGGGCATTGCGCTGATCAATCGCTATGTTCTGGTGCCAGGTTTTCGCGTCGCGGGTAGTCACGCGCCGCAGCAGTTTATTCGCCTGACGCAGCTTGAGCTGCTGCTGGCCATTGTTGTTGTCGGATTGGTTAGCGTGTTTGCCACGCAGTCACCGGCCTGAATTGTCATAAATGAAAAATGAGGTCGATATTTTGCTGAAGAAATTGATTCCAGCCTGCATTCTGATGGCGCTGTGCAGCCAGGCGATGGCCGCACAGATTATTACCGTCAGCCGCTTTGAGATTGGCAAAGACAAATGGCCCTTCACCCGCGAAGAGGTGATGCTGACCTGTGAGAAAGACGGCGCGCTGTTTGCCATCAATCCGAGCACCTTGCTGCAGTATCCGCTGAATGATAAAGCCCAAGCACGCGCTGATGCCGGCAAGGGCACACTGCAATCCATCGATACCATCGTGGCGGAAGACAAAGCGCATCCTGGCCAGAAAATGAGCCTGCAACCGATCGTTGATCGCGCGCAGCAGTTGTGCGGTAAGTAATCCCTGCAAAAATTCGGGCGTAGCGCACAGTTTTGCCGCTACGCTTGCTTTTCCGATGTGTCAGCACGATCACAGAGTTGGCAGCTTCCTGACCGCATCGTGACGGTTGGCTGGAAAATAATCACCCTTGGACTACCTTTAAATGGCAAGGCGAACTCGCCTTCAAAAATGCCAACTTTTAGCGCACGGCTCTCAAAGAGCCATTTCCCTGGACCCGATACAGGAATCGTATTGGGTCTTTTTTTATATAATTGATTTTTATGATTATAATTTACTCTTCACCCAAGTTTCCCGAAATTTGTCCGAAATCCTTTTATCCGAATCAATTTCATATCCCGCAATCCTAACCCAATCTTTGCGCAAAATACCCGCAATTCGCCTGGTTATTCACCCAATCGCGCCACGCTTCACGTGCTACATTTCCTCTCAGCAATACGCCAACCCTGCCAGCCAAAACGAGAGTCTTGCGATGTTCAAATCTGCTGTACTGTTCACCACTATCCTGCTGCTCAGCGGCTGCGCCCTGAAGCAATACCCGCAATCACCTAAAGTCAGTGATGAAGAAGCGCAAACCTACAACTGTGCGGCACTGGATCAGGAAATTGCGAAATCCCACAGTGTGCAGCAGCAGATTGACAAAACCGGTGAGTTTGATGCGCTGACGGTGATTGGTTTCATCGGCGACTTTGGCATCGGCAACGGTATCGCTAAGGCTAGCGCCAACAAGCATGCCTCGGCACGGTTAAATGAGCTGGAACAATTAAAAGCCGTGCGTTGCAGTCACCCAACGGCGTAATGAATTCAAGCCAGCACGAAAGATGCGGACATTTAACAGCAGCCAGTTAGCGTGAAAAATGGTATAAGAGTGCGCACTGTTTTTATTGCCGATTAATAAGGATCCTTCATGGCAAATGCGCAATATCTTCTCTGGGTAATGATTGGCACCTTAACGCTACTAAGCATCTTTATCGGTGTGGTAGTCGGTCGGACGAAAACGCCTCGTGTCGGCTTTGCGACCTTTGCCGGATTATGGGTATTTTTCCTGCTGGCGATATTCTTTCTCTCGCATTAAAGAGCACCGTTTGCCACACGGCTTGTGTGGCAAATCAGTTGGTTAAGCAGTGTGGTGTAAAGCGGCACGATGCTGAGCAATTAGCGTGTCAGCCAGGTGACGATCTTCTTCATGTTGCGAGACGTAATATTCATAAGGATCGCGCACGCCGAGGCTTTCGATATAATCCAGATGGGCTTGTTTCACTTCGCGGTTAATATACTGCACCAGCTCTAATCCCAACTCATCCGCATAAACCGGCGCTTTGCTTTTTATTTCGCGAATCAAGTCCACGTTATTTTGCATAAAAAGCTCCAGATCGATTTTATAATAGTCTTTCATTGCTCACTCCTTAAGAAAATAGTGTCCTTTAAGCCTGGCACATGCTGCTTATTGCGTGTGGCTTAAGATGCCAGCCACTCCGCAACGCCGCCATGACGAGAACAGGTCCCGCGGTGATGGGTACTGAAACTGTATGACCCATCGCGACAGCGAGTGGTTGCGCCTTCGGGTACGTCATTATTTTGCGTATGTGCGGGCCGATGGATTGATTGTCCTTCGCTGTTGATGTAACTGCCTTGCTCAATCAGTTCAACATGCTTTTTGGCGTGAGTGGGCATGCTGACAAGCAACAGCATAAGTGTGATAACAGAAAGCGTTTTCATATTCTCATTAAGGAGGAAAGAGGATAGGACGTTATCGGCAGGAAGGAAGAAAGCTTAAATAAACATCACTAATGTAAGCGAAGCGTAAAAAAGCAATGATGAGAATGATAGTTAATATCATTTAACTTGTTCGGAATTGTCTGGATTGATAAAGTGATCGCCGTCCCGCACAGAGCTAACGCCTTTAATGAGCGCCGGAGATAAGCGCCGGACGGGACTTTCATCAGGGCTGCAGGACGCAGCCGCTTTTGAAATTTATTAAGGTTTTCTGGCAGACAATAAAAACATCATCGGACGGTCGCGCTCTTCTTCTAAGCCCGGATTCTGCTTTACCTGCTCATCGGCAGGCCCCCATTCATCAAGATGCACAATCTCGAATCCGGCACCAATCAACGCATTAATCCAGCTGGCTAATTTGCGATGCTGTTTCTTCACGCCATCGGCAAACCAATTACTGATGCGCTCACCTTCCTGTTGGTAATGGTTGATCGGCCAACTGCGCTGCTGTTGATCATCGACAATCCACTGCTGCTGAAGCGGAGCGGTATAAATAGGGTGTTCGCAGGAGAAGATCAGCATACCGCCAGGTTTTAATGCATCGAACAGGGTGGTGAATAACGGCTCGATGTGACTCAGGTAATGTAATGCCAGTGAGCTGTAGGCAAGATCATAGGTTTTATCGAGCTGCAGAGTGTCTAAATCCGCACGTTGATAGCGAATGTTCGGTGAAGAAGTCATGGCGGTCGCTTGCGCCAGCATCTTTTCTGAGACATCAATCCCCAGGACTTCACGGGCACCATGCTGCTGCGCGTAACGGCAAAACCAGCCGTATCCACAGCCTAAATCAACGACGCGCAAGTCCTTCAGATCGGGCAGCATCGCTCGCAATGCTGGCCACTCAGGTGCGCCATCCAATCCTTCCACCGAGCGGGGTAAAGTAGCATAACCGGCAAAGAAGGTGGGGTTATCGTAAATGTTCTGGCTCATATTGGCTCCTTTATATGAATCGAAAGGAGTTTAGGTGTTTAGCGCGACAGGAAACAGCGATTAGCCCACAAACAGCAGATGCACCAAACGCGCCAGCGATTCCAGCAACAACAGGCTGCCGAGAAATATAAACACCAGTACACCGATAAATTGTTTACGGCTGCTCACGCTGCTCCCTCCCCTGGCTTCAACTCACCGGACTATACTTTATGCCGGGTTCACTAAACTTCCAGTCAACCGGGAAAGATTACATGTTTTACCAAACGGTGAGTGCCAAAACGTGGCGTAACATTTGGGTGGTGGGTGATTTACATGGTTGCCGCGCTCAACTGGACTCGCAGCTCATTCTGCATGACTTCGACAAAGAGCGAGACCTGCTGCTGTCGGTAGGGGATTTGATCGATCGCGGTCCCGACAGCCCCGGCTGCTTACAGCTGTTGCAGGAGCCATGGTTTCGGTGTGTGCGCGGTAATCATGAACAGATGGCGTTGTCGGCGCTGGAGGGGCAAGACCCGATGCTGTGGATGATGAACGGCGGTGACTGGTTCTGGCAATTAAAAGGGGCGGATTTAATTGCGGCGCGTCATGCGCTGAAACGCTGTGCCGATCTGCCGCTGATTTTACACCTGGAGTTAGCCGACCGCGTGGTGGTGATCGCCCATGCCGACTATCCAGCCAGCCATTATGAGTTGGGTCAGGACGTGGACTGGCATCAGGTGGTGTGGAGCCGCGATCGCCTCGGGCGTCATCATCGCGGCGCTTCCGCCAGTATCGACGGTGCGAGCGATTTCTATTTCGGCCACACGCCACTGGAACAGCCGCTCAATGTGGCGAACCAGCATTACATCGACACCGGCGCAGTGTTCGGTAATCGCTTAACGCTGGTTCAGCTTCAATAGAGTTAACGGAACAAACGCCCGTCACGTACCAGTTCGCGTGGGTAGCTGTTTTTGATGCGGTTACTGACTTTCTTGGCTAAACCCAATGGCTGCTGCTGATAGGTGACAATCACTTCATCGCGAGTTGGTGCGGTTTCAGGATGAATATCCTGGCCGCGATACCAGCTTTCTGCTTCCGTTTCCGTCAATTCGAAATCCAGTGCGCTGCCCGGTTTAGTCAGGGCAACCACCGCTTCATGCTGCCAGCGATAGCCTTTCGGGAAGGTCTCTGCCAGCTTCAGACCGATGCGTGAGAATCGCACTCTGCCGAGCCAGCTTTCCAGCGCGGCCGGGAACAGCCACAGCTCTTTATCACGCTGCCACAACGCATGCTGCTCATCCCACTCAATCCCCACCTTAGCAGCCGCTTGTTGCACTTCAGCAACCAGCTTGCGGCTGGCAGGCGAGAAGGGCAGTTTACCCACTTTATAGGTGGGCGCGGGCAGCGCCGGGATGCTGGCCGTTTTGCGCAGGCGTGCGACAAAGAAGCCTTCACTGTCGAAAATCTGTGGGAAGACATGCAGGAAGCCTTCCGGCGTCAATGCACGCTCGGCACCGTCAAACAGGTCGCACAACGGCACGATTTCAACCGCATCGGGATAGCGCTGCTGCAACCAGGCGATCACCTGTTGGTTCTCAATCTGGTTCAGCGTGCAGGTAGAGTAGATCAACGTACCGCCAGGTTGTAATGCATGGAATGCACTGTCGATCAGGTCACGCTGGGTTGCGGCAATCTCTTCAGTGCTGGCCAGTGTCCAGTTACGCAGGGCGTCGGCATCTTTACGCACCACACCTTCGCCGGAGCAGGGCGCATCCAGAAGGATGGCATCAAACTGCTCAGGTAGGGCGGCACCAAACACACGACCATCAAAGTGCGTCAGCGCCACATTGCTGACGCCACAGCGGCTGATATTGGCATGCAACACTTTTACGCGGCTGGCTGAATATTCATTGGCGAGGATCGCGCCTTCGTTGCGCATCAACGCGGCCATTTGCGTGGTTTTGGAACCGGGTGCAGCGGCCACATCCATCACCTTGCGTGCTTCTGGCGCGGCATCAAACAACGCGGTGACCGGCAGCATTGAGCTGGCTTCCTGAATGTAGAACAAACCGCTCAGGTGCTCGGCCACACTGCCCAGCGGCAATGTCTCATCTTCCCGCTCGATCCAGAATCCTTCAGCGCACCAGGGAACCGGCGTTAAGCGCCAGCCATAATGCGCGGTGCGTGCTAAAAACGCCTCCACACTGATTTTCAACGTATTGACGCGCAGGCTGCGGCGCAGCGGCTGCTGGCTAATCGCCAGGAAACGCTGCAGTTCATTTTCGTCAGCCAGGCTGGTGCGCATCAGCGCAAGGAAATCTTCAGGAAAGCGATCGGACACGGACATTCACCGGGGTATCAAATTTAGCCCGAAGTGTAACACGTGCAAATAAAACGGGCAGCCCGCAGGCTGCCCGATTGCTTAATTGGGATCCGGAATCGCCGTTCCCCAACTGCGCCACTCTTTCGGCGCTTCATCCTGCAACAGGAAGTGTTTATCAGCACCGGCCTGAGGCGCCAGCGGCACCGTCGGCGGTGTGGCAAATTGAATGCCGCCACGAATGAACTGCTGGAAGGTACCGGTTTTCACGACCCCACCAATCAGACCGAAGTCGAGGTTATAGCCAGACGCCAGCCAGAACACGGAGTTATTACGCACCAGATGCTGATACTTCTTGCTGATGCGCAGCGCGATCTGTACGCGATCCGCCATGTTGCCCAGCGAGGTACCGGTTACCGTACCCACTTCTACCCCACGGAACAGCACCGGGGTACCCAACGACAGCGAACCGGCTTCGGTAGCATCAACATAAATGTTGAGTCCGTTGAGGTAACGCGAATCGGTGATGGTACTCTCCTGCAACTCAAAGGTACGTGCCTGAGCCCCTTTGCCGGGATCGACATTGAGGTAAGGCTGCAGCAAGGTCTCCAGATGATTAACACCCGCTGGCGAAATTTCCGGTGAGACCACCGAGAAACGACTGCCGATACGCACATACTCGGGATAAAGCACCGCTTTCGCCACCACCTGATTATTGTCTTTACTCAATGCCAGTGATTCGACCTGGCCGACATTAATGCCGAGGTAACGAATCGGCATGCCCGCAGCCAGCTTGCTGGCATCAAAGGTATGCAAGGTGATCTGGCTGCCGACTGCACGCGCAGCCGTTTCAGAGGCATACAATACGCGTTTCACGCCTTTCGCCGCTTGCGCGCCAGTGAGGTTATCGAAACTGATCGCCCCTTTCAGCGCACGGTTGAGCGGCGAAGCCTGCACCGTTAAACCGCTGCCGTTAAGTTGCACTTTCGCACCACCTTCGGCCCAGAATACGCTCTCGCTGGTCAGCAATTTACGGTATTGCGGCTCAATGTGGATGGAAATCTCAAAGGCATCGGCGCGCGGCACCACGTCCACCACTTCACCCACCTGGAATTTACGATACAGCACCACTGAACCGGCCTGCACATCTGGCAAGCTGTTGGCGGTCAGTTTCAGTGTGGTTGGCGGTTGGTCACCTATAATCCCTTCCTGCGCACGCTCAGCATCGGCATATAAAGGATAACGGGCGGAAGGATTGCCTTTCGCACCCGGCACCAGACGTATGCCGCCGTCTACCCATTCACGGGCACTGGCACCCAGTACCTGCATTCCTTCGAGACCAAACTTCACGTCGAGACGACTATTCACAATGAATTTGCTGTCCGCGTGCACCAGATGGCGATATTCCGGATTGATGGCCACCGCAAAGCTAATGCCATTCTCATCCAGTTGACGCGAAATGACCTGCCCAATCTTCATGCCGTACAGCATCACCGGCTGACCGCCATCAATACCGTAGGTTTCCGGCGCGCTGAGTTTTACCGTCAGAACATCCGGTTTTTGCAGCAGGGTTTCGCTGGCAGGCAGCACGGTAAAGTGATCCTGCGCGGGACCTTCGCCCGGTACCAGTTCGAAGATGTTACCGGTCAGCAAGCTGCTGAGATTAGTGTCGGTCAGGCTCAGTTTGGGTGCACGCATTTCAATGCGGGTACCGCTGCGCATCAGGCTCGTCACCGAAGGATCCACGGTGAGTTCGCCGGTGACTTTGCCGCCCGGCAACAGATTGAGTTTGGTCAAGGTACCGACTTCCAGACCCTGGTACATCAGTGGCGTGCTATTCGCTTTGAGGTTATCGCCGCTCGGTAAATCCAGACTGATCTGCACGCCACGCTGGCTGCGTGCCAGATCGGGGTAGAGCTGATAGTTTTCGTCGCTGTTAGCCTGCTGACCTTCTTCCGGAGAATCAAAGGCAATCGCCCCATTCACCAGTGCGGCCAGGCTCTCCAGCTTCACTTTGGCACCGCTCAGACTGACGTCAGCGTCTACGCCGGACACGTTCCAGAAGCGGCTCTGCTTTTTCACCAGATTGACGAAACGACGCTCAATCAGTACGTCGACCGTGACGCCATCAGTATTACCGTTGATGCTGTAGTCATACACGCGTCCCACCGGGATTTTGCGGTAGTAGACCAGCGACCCGGTGTTCAGCGAACCCAAATCGGGAGAGTGTAGATGGATCAGCAACTCGCCGGTGTTGACGCGATACTTGGGTTGGGTGTCCAGCGCGGTAAAGTGCTCACGCGGATTGCCGCCGCCGGGCATCATGCCAATATAGTTACCGCCCACCAGCGCATCCAATCCTGAAACACCTGCCAGCGAGGCTTTCGGCGTCACCAGCCAGAACTGTGTATTGTCCTTCAGCGCATCGCGCATATCGCTCTTGATACTGGCTTTGATCTGGATGCTGTGATAGTCATCGCTCAGCACAATACCTTGCACGGTACCCACTTCCACGCCCTGATAGCGAATCGGCGTACGGCCCGGCACGATGCCATCCGCGGTCTGGAAGTTGATGGTGATAGTGGTACCGCGTTCCTGATAGTTGGTCCATAACAGCCAGCCAGCAATCAGCAGGGCAATAATGGGCAATAGCCAGAACGGCGAAACCTTGCGTTTGTTACGCAGGTTGGCGCTAGTCGGTGTAGTCGGCGTTTCCTGTTGCATGTGCATCCCAGATCAGGCGGCTATCAAGCCACTCTACAGCCATAATGGTCAGGATGACTGCCGCGCCAAAGTAGAAGGCGGCAGGTCCCATGGTAAAAGCCAGCAGTTGATCGCGATTCACCAATGACATGGTGACCGCAATCACGAACAGATCCAGCATCGACCAGCGTCCCACCCAGGTGATGGCACGCAGCAGTCGAATGCGGGTTTTTAAGCCCTGTTCACACTTAAAATGGATGCTGACCAGCAAAGTCAGCATCACTAACACTTTGGTAAACGGCACCAGGATACTGGCGATAAATACCACCGCCGCCACCGGGATGTTGCCGGAAGCCAGACCCAGAATACCGGAGAAGATCGTATCTTCACGGCGTGCGCCATTAACGTAAACTACTGAAATCGGCAGCAGATTAGCGGGGATCAGTAGCACAATCGAAGCGATCAACGCGGCCCAGGATTTCTGCAAACTGTGGCGACGACGGAAATCGAGCGGGGTGTGACAACGTGTACAACGCCCGCGATCGTCCGGCATGCCGGTTTGATGGCAGTTCAGACACACCTGCCACTGTTCAGGGGGGGACGTCGGCAAAGTCTGCGGATAATAGTGTTCCCACAGCTCTTCCACGTTAAGGTGAATCAGCGTCAACAGGCTCAGCACCGTCAGCGCGATGTAGGCCACCAGACCGTAGCCCACCTCCAGCGCGGCATAATCCTGCACCTTAATAGAGGCGACCGCCACACCGACCAGATAGATATCCAGCATCACCCACTCTTTGAGCTTCTCCAGCATCAGCAGCACCGGACGCAGGTTCATCCCGATGGCGTTGCCAATCCATAAATAGCAGATGCCCGCGACTAAGGTTACCGGTGCACCAATTGTACAAAACGCCACCATCGACGCCGTCAGCACGTTGCCCTGCTGCGCCATCTGGATGACGCCTTCCACCAGGCTGGCGTTGATGCGCATGCCGAGCAAGCGAATATCCACCAAAGGGAGGCTGAAGGCGAAGGGCATCAACACGATCATGGTCACGGCCATCACGGTGAGTCGCGTCATTGACCAATCGCGGCCGCTTTGAATTTTTGCATGACAGCGCGGGCAATGCGCCGACTGATGCGATTTCACATCCGGTAAGGAAAAAAGGGTATCGCATTGCGGACAACGCTGATAACGTGCGTGGGGCAACGTCTGGCTGATAGCGTGAATTTTCATAGGTGACGCAAGTGGCCCATCGTTCGTTACGTTTACCGGCATGCTGTTCAGAGCATTCTGACTGCAATAGGGAGTGGTACAAGAATAGTCTTAACCACCGACTGCTAAGGGTATAGTAACTAACACAATGATTCACCTGATGGGGCTGGATTATTAGTGCTTATTTTAACAACTGAGTGACAACAAGCTCACGACAGTGACGAGTTATGGTTAAACAATGAACAAAAAAGCCTTTTACGAGGATTTAAATCGCGATGTCCGTGCACTGTTAGCGGGCGAAACCTCTTTCCTGGCAGCACTGGGTAATTGCAGTGCGCTGCTGTTTGAACGCCTGGAAGGCGTGAACTGGGCAGGATTCTACTTGCTCACCGAGCCAAATACGCTGGTGCTGGGTCCGTTCCAGGGCAAAATTGCCTGCGTACGCATTCCGGTGGGCAAAGGGGTTTGTGGCACAGCGATTGCAGAGGATAAAGTACAGCTCGTTGAGGATGTGCATGCGTTCCCTGGTCATATCGCGTGTGATGCGGCCAGTAACGCTGAAATCGTGATTCCTCTGAAAGTGAATGGCACCGTTGTCGGTGTGCTAGACATTGATAGTACGGTTTATTCTCGCTTTGATAGTGAGGATGAAGCGGGGCTGGTGGCCCTTACCGACGGGCTTTGTGAAGTGCTGGCGGGCAGTGACATCGAAAAATTTATTCAACTGTCACGCAGCTAATCGACTGGATCACATAGCATTTGGCGATGTTGTCATTATAATGTCGCCTGTTCATGCCTGCTCTGGTCGGCAAACCCGTAGTAATCAGGAAATTTCATGGAAAATCAACCTAAGTTGAATAGCAGTAAAGAAGTGATCGCCTTTTTGGCGGAACGTTTTCCGCAATGTTTTAGCGCCGAAGGTGAAGCGCGTCCGCTTAAAATCGGTATCTTCCAGGATCTGGTTGAGCGCGTTCAGGGTGAAAACAGCCTGAGCAAGACGCAACTGCGTTCAGCCTTGCGCCTTTATACCTCAAGCTGGCGTTACCTGTACGGCATTAAAGCGGGTGCAATCCGTGTTGATCTTGATGGCAACGCCTGTGGCGTGCTGGACGAACAACACGTTGAACATGCGCGCAAGCAGCTGGAAGAAGCTAAAGCGCGCGTTCAGGCGCAGCGCGATCAGCAAAAAGCGAAGAAACGCGAAGCCGGTGAAGAGACCGCTGAACGTCGTCCTCGTAAACCTGCTCCTCGCAAAGCGGCTGAAGGCGAAGCACCTCGCAAGCCTCGTCCACAGGCACCGCGTGCCGCATCAGCAGAACGTCCTGCTGCACCGCGCCCACCGCGAGCTAAACCTGTCACTGATACCTCAACTTTGCAACCCGGCCAGAACATCAAAGTTAAAGCAGGCAAAAGTGCAATGGACGCCACCATTCTTGAAATCACCAAGGATGGCGTTCGGGTGCAGCTCGCTTCCGGCATGGCAATGATTGTGCGCGCAGAACACTTGCAGTTCTGAAACGGAGGCTGACCTCGGCATGAACAACATTTTAAAGATCGGTATGATCGCGGGCCTGCTGTTAGCAGGCCCCACCTTTGGCGCAGATAACATTACCCGCGCCGACCAGATTCCACAGTTACATGAAGACCCACAGCATCCTACCGTCAGTGAACGCGTCACTTCGCGTTTCACCCGTTCTCACTATCGCCAGTTCGATCTGAATCAGGATTTCTCTGCGAAAATTTTTGATCGCTACCTGAATCTGCTCGACTACAACCATAACGTGTTGTTGGCTTCAGACATCGCGCAATACGCCGATAAGAAAACCACGTTGGGTGATGAACTGCGCAGCGGTAAGCTGGATGTGTTCTACGATCTCTACAATCTGGCGCAGAAACGCCGCTTCGAGCGCTATCAATATGCGCTAAGCGTGCTGAATCGCCCGATGAATTTCACCGGCAATGACACCATCGACATTGACCGTGCAAAATCACCCTGGCCGAAAAACAGCGATGAGCTGAACGCGCTGTGGGATGCCAAAGTTAAATATGACGAGCTGAGCCTGAAACTGGCCGGTAAAGATGACAAAGAGATTCGTGAAACGCTGACTAAGCGTTACAACTTTGCCATTCGTCGCCTGGCGCAGAGCAACAGTGAAGATGTGTTCCAGCTGGCGATGACCGCCTTTGCGCACGAAATCGACCCGCACACCAACTATCTTTCACCGCGTAACACCGAACAGTTCAACACCGAGATGAGCCTGTCGCTGGAAGGTATCGGTGCCGTGCTGCAGATGGACGATGATTACACGGTCATCAACTCCATGGTGGCTGGCGGACCGGCCGCGAAAAGCAAATCCATCAGCGTGGGCGACCGTATTGTCGGTGTTGCTCAGCCAGGCAAGCCAATGGAAGATGTGATTGGCTGGCGTCTGGATGATGTGGTGTCCAAAATCAAAGGACCGAAAGGCAGCAAAGTGCGCCTGGAAATCCTGCCTGCTGGCAAGGGCACCAAAACCCGCACCGTGACACTGACGCGTGAAAAGATCCGTCTTGAAGATCGCGCGGTGAAAGGCACCGTACATAACGTCGGTAAAGAGAAAGTCGGCGTACTGGATATTCCAGGCTTCTACGTTGGCCTGACTGACGATGTGAAAGTGCAGCTGCAAAAACTGCAGAAGCAGAACGTCGACAGCATCGTGATTGATTTGCGTACCAACGGCGGCGGTGCGCTCACCGAAGCCGTATCACTGTCGGGTCTGTTTATTCCAAGTGGCCCAGTGGTGCAGGTCCGTGACAACAACGGTCGCGTGCGCCAGGACAGCGATAACGACGGTATCGTTTATTACAAAGGTCCGCTGGTGGTGCTGGTCGATCGTTTCAGTGCCTCGGCTTCTGAGATCTTCGCCGCTGCGATGCAGGATTACGGTCGCGCACTGATCGTCGGTGAACCAACCTTTGGTAAGGGCACCGTACAGCAGTACCGTTCACTGAACCGCATCTACGATCAGATGCTGCGTCCGGAATGGCCGGCGCTGGGCTCAGTGCAATACACCATCCAGAAGTTCTATCGCATTAACGGTGGCAGTACTCAGCGTAAAGGCGTCACGCCGGACCTGCTGATGCCAACTGGCGTAGAAGCGGCGGAAACCGGTGAGAAGTTCGAGGACAACGCGCTGCCATGGGATAGCGTGAATGCCGCGACTTACACCAAAACCGGTGATATCACCGCGCTGGTACCGCAGCTGACCAAAGAGCACGCCGATCGTATCGCTAAAGATCGCGAGTTCCAGTACATCATGAAAGATATTGCGCGCTTTGACGCGATGAAAGACAAACGCAATATTGTGTCGCTCAATCTTGCTCAACGTGAGAAAGAGAACCACGAAGATGATGCACTGCGTCTGGAACGCATCAACGCGCGCTACCAGGCGGAAGGCAAAGCCCCGCTGAAGAGCATTGAAGATTTGCCGAAAGACTACAAAGAGCCAGACCCGTATCTGGACGAAACCGTGAAAATTGCCAACGACATGGCACAGCTGGAGAAAACCCAGCCTGCTGCCGAAGGCGCGAAATAAATTTTCGCTGAATAAAAGCACCGCTCCGGCGTAATGCCGATCAGTTAAGACAAAAATGATCGGTTGAACGATCCGGCAGTTCTGCAAGAATCCGTAATCTCTCAGGGATTACGGATTTTTTTATGCTTCTCAGTCAGGCTCTCGATATCGTTCATAAGTTTACGCCTCAGGAATTCTCGGGGCTTTCCGATCTCCTTTCTCCTGAACTCATTGACGAGTGTCTCGCTGATACCGGGACAGTGACGTTACGAAAGCGCCGTTTATCGATGGAAATGATGGTCTGGGCTGTAACCGGCATGGCACTTTTT
>NZ_SZZZ01000034.1:0-22891 GCF_009830025.1 Pantoea sp. Taur | reverse complement strand
CGAAGAGATCAGCGCTGGGTGGTGTGATGAGAAAGCTGGTGCATATCTGCTTCGGTGTGCTGATGAAACAGCAGAGATATGACGAGAATTACGCAGTAGCGGCTTGACGTGCAAGACGGTAGCTGCGGGCTATCCTGGCAGACTCACTCTGCTCGGCGCTGTGGATTGCCTGCGCCAAAGCGCCCCCAGCCTGCTCATTAACCATCGTGCTTGCTGTTAAATGCAGCCTGGTTTTAGTCCATAGCGGGCATGTTGATCCAGATCTTCCAGACTGCTGCTGAAGTGCGTGCTGGTGAAAAGGGCACATTGCGTAAGGCCGCAGCACCGCTGATGCTTCTATAGTGGGGCAGGAAATCCACACAGGGATGACGCAAATTTTACAGTCTGCTGAGGAGCTGAAGTGAATGCTGTTGGAAGGGGCACAATATTTGAGGCCGTAGCACCTCTGCTGCTGCAAGGGCTATCCGCAGCGCTGAGGCTTTTACGTTGGGCCAGGAGATCCACGCAGGGATGCGTGGATCAGTTCGGGGCCGACCAGGGATGGTCGATCCCCGAACGTTCCGTCGGCACGACGTGTAAGCCGAGGGCACCGCGTCAGCGGCGCGAGGACTGCCCGGCAGCAGCAGAGGTGCTACGGCCCGCACTCAGCACAGGACTCACCCCCCGAACTAAACACACCTGCACTATACGTTCTCACTCCGTACTAGCACTGACCCCAGGTTTAAACCCGATCAGCCAACCCTTCAATCCGCTGCATTGCGGCCAGCAGACGGGCTTCGGTCACTTCGACCGACATATTCTCCATATCCGGTGCATGCACGGATTCACGCACAATCAGCGCCAGCTCGGCATCATCCAACTCGGCAATCTCACGCAGCGTCAATGGCACACCGCAATCGCGCGCCAGACGCATCTCATCCAGCACCTCTTCATCGCTGCGATCTTCCAGCGCCAGCAGGCACAAGTTGCCAAAGCCAACCAGCAGGCCATGACCAAACTCACGTGTCTTATCGCAGAAGGTAAAACCTTCATAAATCGCATGTGAAGCCGCTGCGTGGGCGCCGTTGCTCATCAGCGAGGTCAATCCGGCCCAGGTAAAGATCGCATCCAGCACCTGGTCCAATGAGGCGCTGCTTTCGCCGCGCAACACCGCCGCATAGGCCGCCGGGCCGTGTTCCGCGATCACGTCATAGCAAATCTGGCTATGAGCCAATGATGACAATGCATTGCCTTCACGTGCCGGATGGCGGACGCTCACCGCGCGGAACTCATACCATTTTGCCAGGGTGTCGCCCAGACCAGCAGCGAGCCAGCGAGCAGGGGCTTTAGCCAGCAACTCACTGTCGATGATCACTGCCGCCGGTGCCTGTGGCAGCGGGAAAATATCGAAGAAATTGCCGTTATCGTCGTAGCGAATGGTCAATGGCGTCACTGCCGAACAGGTGGCGGCAATGGTCGGGATGGTGATAAACGGCAAGCCCAACTGCGCTCCCACGGCTTTTACGGTATCCAGCGATTTACCGCCGCCGACACCGATAATCACGTCAGCTTGCAGTTCGGTAGCGATCGCCGCCAGACGGTTAATCTGATTGATTGAAGTCTCACCACCAAACCACTCCTGCGCCAGCAGCGTCACGTTGGCTGCCAGCAGTTGAGCGCGCACCTGCGCTTCCACCGATTGTAAAGCCTGATGGCCGCCGATCAGCAGGGCGCGTTTGCCCAGCCCCGCGCAAATCTCGCCCAGTTGATTGATCACACCCGCACCGCGCAACACGCGCGCCGGAAACACCAAATTCTGTTGTGTCATGCTTTCTTCTCTGTGTAACGGACGCCGGGCAATACGCACAGCATCTCATAAAGGATATTGGCTGCAAGCTGGGAGGTCATGCCGCTGATATCGTACGGCGGTGACACCTCGACCAGATCGCCACCGACCAGATTGAGTCCGCGACAGCCGCGCACAATCTCCAGTCCCTGCATCGAGGTCAGGCCGCCGACTTCTGGCGTGCCGGTGCCGGGTGCCCAGGCGGGATCAAAACTGTCGATGTCATAGCTGAGATATACCGGGCCGTCTCCGATGCGCGCTCGCACTTCAGCCATCAGCGGTGTCATGGAGCGATACCAGCACTGTTCGGCAGGCACCAGATGGAAGCCCTGATCGACACCCCACTGAAAATCATCGGCGGCGTAGCCTTGAGCGCGCTGACCAATTTGCACCACGCGCTGGCAGTCGAGCAGGCCTTCTTCTACCGCACGGCGGAATGTGGTGCCGTGGGCGATCTTTTCGCCGAACATCTCATCGTTGGTATCGGTGTGCGCGTCAATGTGGATCAGGCCCATCGGCCCGTGCTTCTTTGCCAGCGCGCGCAAAATCGGCAGCGTCAGAGTGTGATCGCCACCGAGCGTTAACGGGATAATCGGCCAATTGTTTAACTCGGTATAATAGTTTTCGATGATATCGACCGACTTCAGCAGGCTGTAGGTATTGATCGGCACATCGCCGAGATCGCCAACGCGCAACGAATCAAAAGGGGCTGCGCCGGTTGCCATGTTATACGGGCGAATCATCACTGAATCGGCGCGAATGGCGCGTGGCCCATAGCGCGTACCGCTGCGTTGCGATGTTCCGATATCCAGCGGAATGCCTACAAACGCCACATCAAGATCGGCAGGGGATTCGGCAGCGGGCAAACGCATCATGGTGCCACGGCCAGCGAAACGGGGCATCTCGTTGCCACCCTGCGGCTGAGGAAAATCGGTCATCACGAACTCCTTCGGCTAAGTGAGTCTTATCATGGCCTGAGGGAGGCGCGGGAAAAATCCTTGACAGTAAATAATCACTTCATAGATTGGTTAACTTTAGTCAGTAATCACTGAAGGAAATGCGATGCAAACACTACCTAATCTCAAACTGCTGCAGGTGTTTGCCAGCGTGGTGGAAAATCAGGGCTATTCGCGTGCACAGCAGGCGCTTAACATGACCACGCCCGCCATCAGCGCTTATATGAGCGAGCTGGAAACGCAGCTGGGTTTTATCTTGTGCCAGCGCGGACGTGGCGGCTTTACCCTCACTACCAAAGGCGAGCAGTTTCATCGCTACAGCCAGGAAATGCTGGCCACGCTGGCGGGTTGGCAGGAGCAGGTTGAAACGCTGAAAAGCGCACAAGGTGGCACCTTTTCACTGGGCGTAGTGGATGCCACAGTCACTGACAGCACGCTGGACCTGCCGGCAGCAATTGCGCGCTTTAACCAGCGCTTTCCAGCGGTGTTTTTCAATCTCAGCGTGCGCGATCCCAATGAACTGCAGCAGCAGTTACTGGAAGACCGCCTTGATTTGGCAATCGGGCACTTTCCACTGCGTGCCAGCAATCTGGTCACCATTCCGCTTTATGAGGAGCAACACTGGTTGTATTGCAGTCCGCACCATCCACTGGCGCAGGGCGATCCGGATATGCGCACCGTGCAGCAAACCGGCATGGTGACGCGGCGTTACTGGAATCAGCAGGAGTTAAACAAGCGCGGCTTCCGCCAGACTAACGCCTCAGTGGAGAGTATAGAGGCGCAGTTGACGCTGATCCTCTCCGGGAGATATATCGGCTATTTGCCGGAGCATTACGCACAAAGCGGGGAACAGCAGGGCACGTTGTGCCGCTTGTTGCCACAGCATTTTCACTTCCGCGCACCATTTTCGTTTGCCTTCCGCCGTGGACGCGCGCGCGAAACGTTGATCCGCGCGATGCGTGAAATTCTGAATCCAGCGCGAAAAAATAGCAGTGAAAGCTGACGCTGCGCCGATACTGTGTAAAAATACAGGCCAATTCAGCAAACAGTAATCAACATGGCCCTGACAGCAGCGATAAAAAGCCAGATTGCGCAATGGTATAAGGCGCTGCAGCAGCAGGTTCCTGACTTTATCCCCCGTGCGCCACAGCGTCAGATGATCGCTGAAGTGGCGAAAAGCCTGGCCGGTGATGAAGGCCGCCATCTGGCGATTGAGGCCCCCACCGGCGTGGGCAAAACCTTGTCTTATTTGATCCCCGGCATCGCGGTAAGCCGCGCCGAGGAGAAACGGTTAGTGATCAGCACCGCCAACGTCGCGCTGCAGGATCAAATCTTCAGCAAAGACCTGCCGCTGCTGAAAAAAATCATCCCCGATCTCACCTTCACTGCCGCATTCGGCCGTGGCCGCTATGTCTGTCCGCGCAATCTCGCGGCACTGGCTGCGACGGAAGATCAGCAAGGCGATTTGCTGCTGTATCTCGATGAAGAAGCGGTAACCGGGTCGAAAGAAGAGCAGAAGTTCTGTGCCAAACTGGAAAAGCAACTCAGCATCTACAAATGGGACGGCCTGCGCGATCACTCCGATGTCTCAATTGATGACAGCCTGTGGCAGCGCCTTTCCACCGACAAAGCCAACTGCCTGGGGCATCACTGCCGCTGGTATCGTGAATGCCCGTTCTTTGTCGCGCGTCGTGAAATTGAGCAGGCCGATGTGGTGGTGGCGAACCATGCGCTGGTGATGGCGGCGATGGAGAATGAATCCGTATTACCGCCGCCTAAACATCTGATGCTGGTGCTGGACGAGGGCCATCATCTGCCTGAAGTGGCGCGTGATGCACTGGAGATGAGCGCGGAAATTACCCCCGGCTGGAGCAGCTTGCAGCTCGATCTGTTTGTACGGCTGGTGGAAACCATCATGGCGCAGTTCCGCCCGAAATCGCCGCCACCGCTGACTAATCCTGAACGGTTAAAAGGCCACTGCGATGAGATGCGTGAACTGCTGCAAATCCTGTGCGACGCGCTCAACCCGCTGTTACCCGCGCACAATCAGCCGGGCGAGTTTCGTTTTGTGCTGGGTGAGTTGCCGGAAGAGCTGATGACGATGTGCGCACGGCTGTTCAAACTGAGCGATGCATTGCGCGGGTTGAGCGAAGGGTTACTCAATGAGTTGGGTGAGCAAACCGGCAAAGCCGACATCATGCGTCTGCATCGGGCAATCATTCAGCTTAACCGCCAGTTTGGTTGGTTCGAATCGATCAGCAAACTGTGGCGACTGGCGGCCATGGAGAAAGCCTCTAATGCGCCGGTATCGAAATGGATTACCCGTGAAATTCGGGACGGCCAGGCGCATCTGCTATTCCACTGCGCCGGGATTCGCGTCAGCGATCAGCTGGAGAAACTGCTGTGGCGCAAGATTCCGCATGTGGTGGTGACCTCGGCGACCTTGCGTTCACTGAACAGCTTCAATCGGCTGCAAGAGATGTCAGGGCTAAACGAGAAAGCGGGCGATCGCTTTGTGGCGCTGGATTCGCCATTTAATCATGTCGATCAGGGCAAGCTGGTGATCCCGCAAATGCGCTATGAACCGCTGATGGCTAATGAAGCGGAGCACATCGCCGAGATGGCAGGCTTTTTCCTGCAACAAATGGCAGAAGAGAAGCACAAAGGCGTGCTGGTGCTGTTTGCCAGCGGGCGCGCGATGCAGCAGTTTGTCAGCCATGTCAGCGCATTACGCTTATCGATGTTGGTGCAGGGCGATCAACCTCGTTCGCGCTTAGTGGAGCTGCATCGCCAGCGAGTCGAAGCGGGGCAAACCAGTATTCTGGTTGGACTGCAGTCTTTTGCTGAAGGCCTGGATTTAAAGGGCGATCTGCTGACGCAGGTGCACATCCATAAAATCGCTTTTCCCCCGGTAGACAGTCCGGTAATTTTGACCGAAGGGGAGTGGTTGAAGAGCCTTAAACGCTACCCGTTCGAAGTGCAGAGTTTACCGAGCGCTTCGTTTACGTTGATTCAGCAGGTCGGCCGTCTGATTCGTAGCCATCACTGCTTCGGGGAGATCGTGATATACGATCGGCGACTGCTTAATAAAGCTTATGGCAGTCGGCTGCTGGCCGCCTTACCGGTGTTTCCAATTGAGCAACCGATGGTGCCCGAAGCCAGCATAAAACCAGCGGTCAAAGCAGTGGTTAAAGCCCCAGTAAAATCAGCGAAGCGTAAAAGTAAGAAATCTTAGGTGTGCCCAGGCGCACCTCAATGACCTTTTGGCAGCCGGATATCGGCGCGCCCTGGAAGCGGGAATGCCCTGATGGAACTGAATAAAATAATCAAAGAGATTGGGCGCGGTAAGAACCACGCGCGCGATATCGATTTCGACACCGCCGTTGCGCTGTACAGCGCGATGCTGGCGGATGAAGTACCCGAACTGGAACTTGGTGGTGTGCTGATCGCCCTGCGAATCAAGGGCGAAGGCGAAGAGGAGATGCGCGGTTTTTACCACGCCATGCAGCAGCAAATGATGCAGTTGCAGGCGCCCGCCAATCGCCCGATGCCGATCGTGATCCCCAGCTACAACGGCGCACGTCGTCAGGGCAATCTCACGCCGTTATTGGCCTTGCTGTTAAGCAAACTCGGGTTTCCGGTATTGCTGCATGGTGTGAGTGACGATCCAACCCGCATCACCACCGAAGCGGTACTGGCAGCGCTGGATATTGCGCCGGCCACCACTGCGCAGCAGGCACAAGCGAAACTGGAGAGCGGTGAGCTGGCGTTTATCACCATCGATCACCTGTGTGCACCGATGGCAAAACAGCTGTCGCTGCGCTGGCGCATGGGCGTGCGTAACAGCGCCCATACGCTGGCGAAGCTGGCGACGCCGTTTGCCGAACGCGCCGCGTTGCGTCTGGCGAGTGTTTCCCATCCGGAATATGTGCCGCGCGTCGGCAAGTTCTTCCAGGATATTGATGCACCCGCCATCCTGCTGAATGGCACCGAAGGTGAAGTGTATGCCAACCCACAACGCTGTCCGGCGATTAACTACATTGGCGGTGCGGGCGCAGAGGCGGAAGTGTGGGTAGAGCGTCAGCCAGAAATCAGCGTGGAACTGCCAGAAAGTAAAAATGCGCAGGACACTGCAGACTGGATCAAACAGGTGCTGGCCGGCGAACGTGCCGTGCCGCAGGCGCTGCGTTTACAGCTGGCGTGCTGCTTAGTGGCCACCGGAGAGTCAGCGACGCTGGATGAGGCGGAAACGCGATTGCAGCAAGCTGGGATCTGACGGGTAAATCAATACCCGCAGCCTTGGGTTGCGGGTCAAACGCACAGTCGAGATCTGGGAAATCCGGCAGTCAGGCTTTGACCAGCACGTTCTCCACCAGTTGCTGCCAGAAGCGGATACCAATCGGTATCAGATCATCATTGAAATCATAATGCGCGTTGTGCAATGGGGCGGAGGGGGATGCGCCATCGGCACCGAGCCAGAAGTAAGCACCCGGGCAGGATTCCAGCATACAGGCGAAATCTTCCGAGGCCATGGAAGGATTCACCTGCCAGTGCACCTGCGATTCACCTAACACGCGCTGGGCAACCTCGCGCACCTGTTCCGCTGGACCGGCATGGTTGGCGGTGACGGGATAACCCGGATACCAGTGAATCTCGCCGCTGACGCCAAACGGGCGCGGCAGGGTAGTGACAAAATCCTCAATCAGACTGCGCACGCGGTCACGTACGTCAGTCTGCAAACATCGCACCGTACCACGCAGCACAATCTGCTCGGGAATCACATTGATCGCCTCACCACCATGGATCTGCGTCACGCTCACCACTGCTGATGCCAGCGGTGACAAACGGCGTGACGGAATGGTTTGCAGCGCCATAATCAGCTCTGCCGCCACCACCATCGGGTCGGCACCGCTCTCTGGCATCGCCGCATGACAGCTTTTGCCGTTCAGGGTGATTTCAAAGGAATCGAGCGAGGCCATCATCGCACCTGGATTCACCGCCAGCGAACCCACCGGCAAACCTGGCCAGTTGTGCATGGCGTACACCGCATCCATTGGGAAACGGGTATACAAACCTTCTTCCACCATTTTCCGCGCACCGCCAAGATTCTCTTCCGCGGGCTGAAACAGGAAGTGCACCGTGCCTTTGAAGTTGCGCGTCGCGGCCAGTTGGCAGGCCGCCGCGAGCAGAATGGCCGTATGTCCGTCGTGACCGCAGGCGTGCATCACGCCGGGACGGGCAGATTTCCACTCCGGCGCGCCTTTTTCGGTAATCGGCAACGCGTCCATATCAGCGCGTAAACCAATCACCGGGCCTGGGCCGTTTTCCAGTGTGCCGATCACGCCAGTGCCTGCCAGGCCACGGAACACTTGTAATCCTGCTTCAGAGAGCACATTCGCAACCAGTTCACTGGTTTGTTGCTCCTGATAACCGAGTTCAGGATGTTGGTGTAACTGACGACGCCAGTTCAGGGCGTTTTCCAGCAGGACGGCAGGCAGGCTCATAAGGTAAGGCTCTCCATCAGCAGCAGTTGCTGCGATTTCTCTGACACGTAACGTGATGTCTCCACTGTAGTGGTAAGCGCAGGGCGGCGTCTATCGTGGAAAGGAATAATTTGGCTATAGGGTATAGCGGAATGGAATATAGCAGCGGGGGCGCTCGGTCGGCATACCTGCATGCCGACCTTACACATGTGGAGAAAGGTGCGCAGTCATGCGCACCGGGAAATTTACTTCTGCATCGGCAGGTTCAAGCCATGTTCTTTCGCGCAGCTCTGCGCCAGTTCATAGCCTGCATCCGCGTGACGCATCACACCGGTTGCCGGGTCATTCCACAGCACACGGCCAAGGCGCGCGTCGGCTTCGGCAGTGCCGTCGCAGACAATCACCACGCCGGAGTGCTGCGAGAAGCCCATGCCAACGCCGCCGCCGTGATGCAGGCTAACCCAGGTCGCGCCGCCTGCAGTGTTCAGCAGGGCATTCAGCAACGGCCAGTCGGAGACGGCATCCGAACCGTCTTTCATCGCTTCAGTTTCGCGGTTCGGTGACGCCACGGAACCACAGTCCAGATGATCGCGGCCGATGACGATAGGCGCTTTCAGTTCACCGTTGCGCACCATTTCGTTAAACGCCAGCGCGGCTTTATGACGTTCGCCCAGCCCCAGCCAGCAGATACGTGCTGGTAAGCCCTGGAAGGCGATACGCTCCTGCGCCATGTCGAGCCAGCGATGCAGGTTCTTATGTTCCGGGAACAATTCTTTCAGCTTGGCATCGGTTTTGTAGATATCTTCCGGATCGCCTGACAGCGCCACCCAGCGGAACGGACCTTTGCCTTCGCAGAACAGCGGGCGAATATAGGCGGGTACGAAGCCTGGGAAATCAAAGGCGTTTTTCACCCCTTCATCCAACGCCACCTGACGGATGTTGTTACCGTAATCCACGGTCGGTACACCCATGTGGTGGAAATCAAGCATGGCCTGCACATGCACTGCCATCGACGCGCGAGCTGCTTTTTCAACCGCTTTTGGATTGCTGACTCGCTCGGACTGCCAGCGCTCAATGTCCCAGCCCACTGGCAGGTAACCATTAATCGGATCGTGTGCAGAAGTCTGATCGGTGACGATATCCGGCTTCATGCCACCCGCTTTGGCGCGCTTCACCAGCTCCGGCACGATTTCCGCGGCGTTGCCCAGCAGGCCAACGGAAATTGCCTGCTTCGCTTTGGTGGCTTTCTCAATCAGATCCAGCGCTTCGTCTAAGGTATAAGCTTTATGGTCAACGTAACGGGTGCGCAGACGGAAATCGATGCGGGATTCCTGGCATTCAATCGCCAGCACGCTGGCACCGGCCAGTACGCCCGCCAGCGGTTGTGCGCCGCCCATGCCGCCCAGGCCTGCTGTCAGGATCCAGCGACCGCTCAGATCGCTGTCATAATGCTGGCGGCCGGCTTCGGCGAAGGTCTCAAAGGTGCCCTGCACGATGCCCTGTGCACCGATGTAGATCCAGGAACCGGCGGTCATCTGGCCGTACATCATCAGGCCGGCTTTATCCAGCTCGTGGAAATGATCCCAGTTAGCCCAGTGTGGCACCAGGTTAGAGTTAGCCAGCAGCACGCGAGGTGCATCGGCATGAGTACGGAACACGCCCACTGGTTTACCCGACTGGATCAGCAGGGTTTCTTCAGGCTGCAACGCACGCAGTGAACGCAGAATCTGCTCAAAGCACTCCCAGTTACGCGCGGCTTTACCGATACCGCCGTATACCACCAGATCTTCCGGGCGCTCGGCCACATCAGGATCGAGGTTGTTCTGGATCATGCGGTAAGCCGCTTCAATCAACCAGTTCGCACAATGCAGTTCGTTACCGCGCGGCGCACGGATTTCACGGGCAACAGCCTGAGATAAAGTTTCGCTCATCATCAATTCCTTAAAGGGAAGGTGAACGCTGGCTTGGCAGCAGCGCAGTCAAAGATTCAGGCCAGGCGTGACTGCTGGCCCACAGACGCATGGATTCGATATCCGGCGCCATTAAACGGTCTTGATCAAGGAAGGCAACGTTCTCGCGGATGCGACTCATCTCTTGTTCCAGCGCAGTCGAGCTTTGCAGTGGACGATGGAAGTCGATGCCTTGCGCCGCAGCCATGGCTTCAATGCCGACCACGGCAGCGGTGTTAAAGCACATATCACCGAGGCGACGCGCGGCGTAGGTGGCCATCGACACGTGATCTTCCTGGTTCGCAGAGGTCGGCAGGCTATCCACGCTACCCGGATGCGCCAGCGATTTGTTTTCAGAAGCCAGTGCGGCAGCGGTGACCTGAGCAATCATAAAGCCAGAGTTCACTCCACCATCGCGCACCAGGAATGGCGGCAGGCCTGAGAGACCGGTATCCAGCAACAGGGCCATACGGCGCTCGGAAATTGCGCCAATTTCGGCAATCGCCAATGCGATGATATCGGCGGCAAACGCCACAGGTTCGGCGTGGAAGTTACCGCCCGAAATCACATCACCGCTTTCACTGAACACCAGCGGGTTATCAGAGGCCGCGTTGGCTTCGATTTGCAATACACGCGCCGCATGGCTGAGGTTGTCTAAACACGCGCCCATCACCTGCGGAACGCAGCGAATCGAGTAGGGATCCTGCACGCGACCACAATTGGTATGTGAGCTGAGGATTTCACTGCCTTCCAGTAAGGAAGAAACGGCAGCGGCCACCGCGATTTGCCCGTGCTGACCGCGCGCCTGATGAATACGTGCATCGAAAGGTTTTACCGAGCCTTTGATCGCTTCCAGTGACAGCGCGCCGGCCATCAGACCTGCGGCGAACAGGTTCTCAGCTTCAAACAGGCCACGCAGTGCCAGGGCGTTGGAAACCTGGGTGCCATTCAGCAGTGCCAGACCTTCTTTCGGTCCCAGCACAATCGGCTGCAGGCCGACGCGTGCCAGCCCTTCGGTGGCAGGAATCAGTCCTCCGTCAACGCGTACCTGGCCTTCGCCCAGCAACATCAGTGACAGATGGGCCAGCGGTGCTAAATCGCCGGATGCGCCAACCGAACCTTTTTCCGGGATACACGGCATCACACCAGCATTAAACAACGCCAGCAGGGCTTCGATTAACTGGATACGTACGCCGGAGTGACCGCGTGCCAGGCTGATGATTTTGGTGGCGACCACTAAGCGCGTGACGTTATCGGGCAGTAAGTTGCCCAAACCCACGCTGTGCGACAGCACCAGATTACGCTGCAACTCTGCCAGACGCTCAGCAGGAATCTGTGTCTGTGCCAGTTTGCCGAAGCCAGTGTTGATGCCGTACACCACTTTGCCTGATGCCACGATGGCATCGACGGTTTCATTCGCGCGATCGATGGCTACACGAGCGTCATCCGCTAAGGTGAGCGTCACCTTGCTTTGATAAATCGCCCGCAAGGTCGCGAGGTCCACTTCACCGGGAATGAGGCGAATTTCCTGAACCGAACCTGACATAGTCTACTCCTGTCTATACAAGTGATCGGGTGCTACCTGCAAGCCCTGGGTTTACGATGTGGCATGGGGTAGCACCATTGAATGAGCTGAGTGAAGCATAAGTGTCTAATCTTGTCTATACAAGTAGCAAGGGCTGTGCCAGATTGATTGGATTCTGTGAAATGCGCCGCAATGCGGGATGTGTCATTCAGCCGCAGCCGCATTGCACCGAAACAGGGAGAACGCTGCACTGTTAACGGGCTGTCTGCACAATTGGATGTATATACATTTACGAGCTGAGACAGTAAACTTTGGGCATTATTCGGAAAAGGAACAGGATATGGCGGAGCAAACGGCAATAGCGCAGCTGGCCGCAGCGATGGGCGATGAGCCAGCACCGATTTATCAGCGCGTGAAACAGGCGATCGTCAGCCAGATCCGTGAAGGTCACTGGAAAGCGAATCAGCGCGTACCGTCCGAAAGTGAGCTGGTTAACGAGCTGGGCGTGAGCCGCATGACCATTAACCGCGCGCTGCGTGAACTCACCAGTGAAGGTTTTTTGGTACGCATGCAAGGCGTCGGCACCTTTGTTGCGGAGATGAAGGGTTACACCGCGATGCTGGAAGTGCATAACATCGCCGATGAAATTGCCCAGCGTGGTCATCGCCATAGCTGCAAAATTTTGTCGATTGGGCAGATGAAGGCCGATCCGGAGCAGGCCGCTGTGTTGGGCTTATCCACCGGACAGACGCTGTATCATTCGTTGATTGTGCATTACGAAAACGACATGCCAGTGCAACTGGAAGATCGTCTGGTCAACCCGCTGGTGGCGCCGGATTACCTCAGTCAGGATTATCATCAACTGACGCCCTACACCTATTTGATGCGCGTGGCGCCGTTGACCGCCGGTGAGCATATTGTGGAAGCGGTACTGCCCGATTTGCGCCAGCGTAAACATCTGGCGCTGGATGAGCACGAACCCTGCTTGTTGATTCGTCGTCAGACCTGGAGCGACAACAAGATTGTGACTTACGCGCGCCTGCTCTATCCAGGCTCGCGCTATAAGTTACTCGGTCGTTTCAGAGGACACGGCTAAGCGCCACAAACAGCAGGCTGGTATCCGAGGTTCGCGGTGCCAGCTGCGTCTCTTCATCCAGCCACCACATTCCCTGATTAACCGTGATGCGTTTGCCGTCCGTACTTTGCCATTCGCCGGATAATACCCACGCGACACCGTGTTGGCTGGTAGCGGCGTGTTGCACAACCTCCACCTGTGCCTGCCAACTGTCGCGGCGCGTCATGATATTGAAATCCTGACAGCTGCCGTTAATCTGGGCGTCGATCGACCATTCACCGGGAAACGCCCATGGCTGATGCGGCAACAACCTGTGTTCGACACTCTCGCTGCGCAGTATCACGCTGTCGCCATTCAGCAGCGTAATCACACGATCGATACCAGGGAACGGCGAAAAAGGCCCGTCGGCATCGATGGTGGCAATACTGGCGCGCCAGCCAAATTGGGTCTCACCGGGCGGGAAGCTGATGATTTCACGCGTTTCACCGCCGCCGTTGCGCCAGCGGCTGACCGGCAGCTGGCCGTAGTCAAAATGGGTTCTCATTGCAGTGCACTCATGGCCTGGGCGAAGCGCGCGGCTGCGGCTTCTTCAGCGGGATGATGGCCCTCGCTGATCACCTGATTACCGGCAACAAACACATCGCGGATCTGGCTTTGCGTACCGCCAAATAGCCAGCGGTTAAGTAGTGAAGCTGAATTTACGCTGCTCAGGAAGGCATCGTTTTCCAGCACCAGCCAGTCGGCGCGTTTGCCCACCGCCAGTTCACCGGTGTTGATCGCGCACGCCTGTGCACCGCCTTGTGCCGCCTGCTGCCACAGCAGATCGCCCACAGAAGGCTGATGGGGCAGGGTGATTCGGTTGCGACGACGATCGCGCAGGCGCTGACCGTACTCCAGCCAGCGCAGCTCTTCCTGCGCGCTGAGCGATACATGGCTGTCCGAGCCAATGCCCCAGCGTCCACCCTGGGCAATGTATTCCACCGCCGGGAAGATGCCGTCGCCCAGATTGGCTTCGGTGGTCGGACAGAGTCCGGCAATCGCACCGCTGGCCGCCATGCGTTGGATTTCGCTGTCGTCCAGATGGGTGGCATGAATCAGGCACCAGCGCTGATCTACCTCGAAGCGATTGTAGAGCCAGTCCACTGGACGTTCACCGCTCCACGCCAGACTGTCATTCACCTCTTTTTCCTGCTCCGCCACATGAATATGCACCGGCACATCAGCAGCGCCAGCGGCCAGCACTTCACGCATCTGAGCTTCACTCACCGCGCGCAGCGAGTGGAAACAGATGCCATGATTAAGCAGCGGCTTATTGGCGCTCCATTGCGCTACGCGTTGCTGTTGTTGCAGATAAGCATCGGTTTGCTGGATAAAACGGCGCTGGCCATCGCTGGCGGGTTGCGATCCAAATCCGCTGAAGCTGTAAAGCACCGGCAGCAGCGTCTGACCGATGCCGGCCGTCTCGGCGGCGGCAATCAGGTTGAGCAGCATCGCGTCATCGGCATAGGGTTTGCCCTGCGCATCGTGGTGCAAGTAGTGGAATTCCGCCACCTGGCTATAGCCACCTTTCAGCATATCGATGTAGAGATGGGTGGCGATATCGCCGACCTGCTCAGGCGACAGGCGCTGCACCATACGGTACATCAGATCGCGCCAGGTCCAGAAGCTGTCCTGCGGATCGCCCGCCACTTCAGCCAGCCCGGCCATGGCGCGCTGGAAGGCGTGCGAATGCAGGTTAGCGATAGCAGGGATCACCGGGCCAGCAAGGCGAGTGGCGCTGCCTGGCGTGCTGTTAGGGGTAAGTTCAGCAATCTGTCCGGATGCGTGAGTGGTAATCAATACGTCTTCATGCCAGCCGTCGGCCAGCAGCGCGCGTGGGGCAAAAAAAACGGCCATGGTTGATCCTTTAGGGCGGAAAGTTGTATATACATATACATACTTTGAGACGCACTGTAAATCGTCAGATGTGAAGGGGAGTGGGATGGCAGAAGCGAAGCAGATCGACAGCCTGTGGCTGGGGGCCGATATCGTCACCATGCGAGACGGGCACTATAACCTGATTGCCGACGGCGCACTGGCGGTGGATAACGGCGAGCTGATTTGGGTAGGACCGCGTAGTGAACTGCCGGATTTTGCCCCGCGTACGCAGCAGCAATTTGACGGTGGCATCATCACGCCGGGTCTGGTCGATTGCCATACGCATCTGGTGTTTGGCGGCGATCGCAGCCAGGAGTTCGAACAGCGTCTGAACGGCGTCAGCTATGCCGAGATCGCAGCGCAGGGCGGCGGTATTCTCTCCACGGTGCGTGCTACCCGCGCGGCATCACAGCAGGAGTTGGTGGCAAGCGCGCGCTGGCGTCTGGATCGATTGCTGGCAGAAGGCGTCACTACAGTGGAGATTAAATCGGGTTATGGCCTCGATGAAACCAGCGAGCTGACCATGCTGCGCGCCATCCGCGAATTGGCGGAAACGGTGCCCGCCGATGTGCTCTCCACCTGTCTGGCCGCACACGGCTTCCCGCCCGAGTTTAAAGAAAACCCACAGGGCTGGATCGATATCATCTGCAATCACCTGTTACCACAGGTGAAGGCGGAAGGGCTGGCGGATGCCGTCGATGCCTTCTGCGAACATCTGGCCTTCTCCCCTGAGCAGGTTAGCGCGGTGTTTGATCAAGCCAAAGCGCTGGGGATGCCGGTTAAACTGCACGCTGAGCAGTTGTCCGCGCTCGGCGGCGCCACGCTGGCGGCTGAATACGGCGCCTTGTCAGCCGATCATCTTGAATACGCCACCGAAGCCGATGCGCAAGCGATGGCGCAACACGGCACCGTTGCGGTGTTGCTGCCGGGCGCGTTCTATCTACTGCGCGAGACCCAACGCCCACCAGTGGATCTGTTCCGCAAACACGGCGTGCCAATGGCGCTGGCCAGCGATGCCAATCCCGGTACTTCTCCGGCGCTGTCGCTGCGTCTGATGCTCAATATGGGCTGCACGCTGTTTGGCATGACCCCGGAAGAAGCGCTGGCGGGTGTGACCTTATGGGGCGCGAAAGCGCTGGGATTACAGCATTCGCACGGTTCGCTGGAGGTCGGGAAGGTAGCGAACTTTGTACACTGGCCGCTGGCACGTCCGGCAGAACTGGTTTACTGGTTGGGCGGCGAGTTGCCGTGCCAGGTTATTTATCGTGGAGAAGCGCAATGACACCTTTTCATTTCACCGCCGGTAAGCTGCCGCTGCTGGTCAGCATCCCGCACGCGGGCACCCAGTTAACGCCTGAAGTGGATGCAGGATTAAGCGACGCGGCACGCGGTTTGCCAGATACCGACTGGCACATTCCGCTGCTTTACGATTTTGTGCGTGATTTAGGGGCCAGCGTGCTGATTGGCCATTACTCACGTTTTGTCATCGACCTGAATCGTCCGCCGGATAACCAGCCGTTGTACACCACCGCCACCACCGGCCTCTATCCTGAGACGCTGTTTGACGGCACGCCAACCTTCGCCGAGGGGAAAACCCCCAGCGCCGCCGCGCGTCAGGGTTATCTCGATAATATCTGGCAGCCGTATCACCAGCAGATCCAGCAAGAGCTGGCGCGACTGAAAGCTGAACACGGTTATGCGTTGCTGTTTGACGCCCATTCCATCGCGTCGGTGATTCCGCGCTTGTTCGACGGCCAGTTGCCGGATATCAACATTGGCACTAACAGTGGTGAGAGTTGCTCGACAGCGGTGATCGAAGCGATTAAAGAGGTTTGTGTCGCGCAAAGCGATTACAGCTGGGTAGTCAATGGCCGTTTCAAAGGCGGCTATATCACGCGTGCCTACGGTCAGCCGCAGCAGGGCGTACAGGCCGTACAGCTCGAACTGGCGCAGCTGAATTATATGGATGAAACCCCGCCGTTTGCCTGGCAGCAGGATCGCGCCGCGCAGCTGCAGAAAGTGTTGAAACCGATGATGCAGGCATTTTTACAGGCCGGAAAGCCGCGTTAATCGCCTGAGTCGTATGGCAAGACGTCGTGCTTGCCAGGGCTCATTTGCATCAGACTGCCACCTTTAAAGGTGGCAGTTTTTTATGGGTGTTGAAGTGCAAACTCATGCCACGCGCCATCCCCATCTCGCTTCCATCTTAAACCCTGGCATCCCCATAACAGTGCAATCGCGCCCCAAAAATGTGCACTCCCACGTCCACACCGGGACCATTCCCTGATTCCACCGCCTCTGCCGATTTGGCACACCGCTTGCTAGGTTGTATGTACAAGTAAAGACCACGTGGTAATTATCACTTTTTATTCTGGCTGGCTCACAAAAAGCTTATGCCGACAATGATCTGCCGCAAGCTAACTTGTATATACATGAAATGTCATCTGCGCTGTATCAGCCAACAGAGACAGCCAATTCGATTAATGACCAGGAGAAGCCGCATGACGCACCGTGCCCCGATTCGCCGTTTTTGCCTCACGACCCTGTTTGCCAGCCTGATGATCAGCGGTGTTGCTGTTCAGGCCAAAGAGTGGAAATCGATCACCATCGCTACCGAAGGCAGCTATGAACCCTGGAACCTGACGCTGCCGGGCGGCAAGTTAGGCGGCTTTGAACCTGAACTGATGGAAGACCTGTGTAAGCGCATGGGCATCCAGTGCAAGCTGGTGGTGCAAAACTGGGACGGCATGATCGCCGGACTGAATGCTGGCAAATATGATGTGATCATGGATGCCATCGTCATCACGCCGGACCGCAAAAAAGTGGTCAATTTCACCGTGCCTTACGCATCTACCCCTGCCACCTTTATCACCACCAAAGACAGTCCGCTGATGCCGGCCGATCACAACATCATCAAGCTGCATGACGATGAGAAAGAGATCAACACCGCGATTGCGCCTCTGAAAGCGGCGTTAAAAGGCAAAACCATTGGTATCGCGTCCGGCACGGTTTACACGCCCTTTATTGATAAGTACTTCAAAGATGTCGCCGACGTGCGCGAATACACTTCCTCAGCAGATGCGATTCTCGATCTTCAGGCGGGGCGTATTGATGCGGTATTCGACGATGTGACCTTCGCGCAATCGATGCTGGCGCGCAAAGAGAACAGCAACCTGACCTTCAGTGGCCCGCAGTTGGGTGGCCCGATTTGGGGTGAGGGCGAGGCGATGGGCGTGCGCATGGCTGACAATGATCTGAAAGCCAAACTCGACGAGGCCATTAAAGGCGCACTGGCCGATGGCACCGTGAAAAAGCTGAGTGAGAAGTGGTTTAAAACTGACGTAACCCCGTAAGTGAGGTGAAAGATGATGAGCCTGCTGAGTTTTGGTGCTGATGGCTGGGGCCGCCTGATTTTGGGGGCTGCCTTCACCACGCTGCTGCTGTCGCTGGCGGCGTTGATGATTGGCGCGGTGGTCGGTTCCGGCGTGGCGGCAGCGAAACTGTCGCCGCAGCGCTGGGTTCGCTGGTTGGGTGAAGCCTATTCCACGGTGTTTCGCGGCATCCCGGAACTGCTGGTGATCTACCTGTTCTATTTTGGCGGATCGGGCCTGATTACCCTGGTGGGACAGATGTTTGGCGCGGATGGTTTTATCGAAGCGCCGCCGTTCCTGATTGGTGCACTGGCTATCGGGCTCATCTCTGGATCCTATCAAGGTGAGGTGTATCGTGCGGCGCGTCTGGCGCTGGCCAAAGGTGAAGTGGAAGCGGCAGTCGCGATCGGCATGCCGCGCTGGCGTATTGCCCAGCGCATTTTGCTGCCGCAGATTGTGCGCTATGCGCTGCCAGGCATGTCAAATGTCTGGCAGATGAGCCTCAAAGATTCGGCGCTGGTGTCGGTGACCGGCATCGTCGAGCTGATGCGTGCCAGCCAGGTGGCGGCGGGATCCACGCGCGATTACTTCACTTTCTATCTGATTGGCGGTGGCTGCTATCTGGTGCTAACGCTGCTGTCTAATCATGCGTTCCGCCGGGCAGAGTCTCGCCTTGGACGCGCGTGGCAAAGTCGCACTGCGGCACAGCATTAAGGAGCAGCAGTATGATTGACTTCGCCTTTCTGACCGATACCTTTCTCAAGCTGAGCGCCGCGCTCCCGGTGACGCTCGGCCTGTTTATCAGTGCCTTTCTCTGCGGTGGCATTCTCGCTATCGGCATTCTGTCACTGCGCATGAGCCGCTGGCGGGTGCTGAGCGGCTTTGCGCGCGGCTACATTCTGGTGTTTCGCGGCTCACCGCTGCTGATCCAGCTGTTCCTGATCTATTACGGATTGGGGCAGTTTGGCGTGATCCGCCATAGTTTTGTCTGGCCGTTCCTGCGCGAGCCCTTTACCTGCGCCGTGCTGGCGCTGTCGCTATGTACGGCGGCTTATACCGCTGAAATCCTGCGCGGTGCCTTGCTGGCGGTGCCGCCGGGGCAAGTCGAAGCCGGGTTGGCCTGCGGCATGTCGCGCTGGCTGCTGCTTCGTCGCATCATCGCGCCCATCATGCTGCGTTATGCATTGCCCGCGTATTCCACCGAAGCGATCCTGCTGGTGAAGTCCACGGCGCTGGCCAGTCTGGTCACCGTGTGGGATGTCACTGGTGTGGCGCAGCAGATCATTCAGCGTACCTATCGCACCATGGAAGTGTTTATCTGCGCCGCCGCCATTTATCTGATCCTCAACTTTATTATCGTCCAGCTTTACGCGTTGTTAGAACGCCGTTTAACCCCGGTGCATCGCGTTGAAAAAAAGCCGTTACCCGCCGTTAAACCGCTTGCCGGAGAGTGATATGCAATCCACATCCCCCGTAACCTTAAGCGCCACCGATATCCATAAATCCTTTGGCGCAATGGAAGTACTGAAAGGCATTTCGCTGCAGGCGCATCAAGGCGATGTCATCTCAATTCTCGGCGCCAGCGGCTCGGGTAAAAGTACCTTATTGCGCTGTATCAACCTGCTGGAAACGCCGGATGCTGGCGTGGTGAGCGTCGGTGGTGAAACCATTGAGATGAAGCGCCATGCGCGTGGTCATCAGCTGGCGGCCAATCCCAAACAGATTGAGCGCCTGCGTTCGCGTCTGGGCATGGTGTTCCAGAGTTTTAACCTGTGGTCGCATATGACGGTGCTGCAAAACGTGATTGAAGGGCCGCACTATGTTCTGAAGCGCGATAAGAAAAGCTGCATTGCCCAGGCGGAACAGTTGCTGGATCGCGTTGGCCTGTTGAATCGCAAAGATTTTTATCCGGCACAGCTTTCCGGCGGCCAGCAGCAGCGTGTGGCGATTGCCCGCGCGCTGGCGATGGACCCGGAAGTGATGCTGTTTGATGAGCCAACCTCAGCACTTGATCCCGAGCTGGTGGGCGAAGTATTGAAAGTAATGCGCAGCCTGGCGGAAGAGGGGCGCACCATGTTGGTGGTGACGCACGAAATGGGCTTTGCGCGTAACGTTTCCAACCGGGTGGTGTTTATGCATCAGGGGACCATTGATTGTCAGGGGACGCCGGAAGAGATGTTTGGCGCACAAGGCTCGCAGCGCTTTAAGCAGTTTATCTCCAGCCATCAGAGCCATCACACGGAGCAACCAGCATGACATTAGTGTGGGGCGATGAAACGCTTTCCTGGCAGGATGTTGTGCAGGTGGCACGGCACAATGCCGAACTGACGTTAAGCGCCAGCGCCTGGCAGCGTATTGCTCAGGGGCGTGAGATCGTCGAGCAGATTGTGGCCAGCGGGCATATCGCTTATGGCATCAATACCGGGCTGGGGGCGCTGTGCAATATCACTTTGCCGGAAGCGCAGCTCAGCCAGTTGTCACGTAATACGCTATTGAGTCACGCTTGTGGCGTGGGCCCATTACTGGCGCGTGAACAGGTGCGTGCCATTCTGTGTGCGGCGATTGCGAACTATAGCCATGGCAAATCGGGCGTCTCCGTGGCACTGGTGCAGCGTTTGCTGGCGCTGCTGAATCATCAGATTACGCCGCAGGTGCCGTCGCAAGGTTCAGTGGGCTATCTCAGCCATATGGCGCATATCGGACTCGCGCTGATTGGCGTGGGCGATGTTGAGTATCAGCAACAGATCGTGTCTGCAGAGCAAGCGCTGGCGCAGGCTGGATTAACGCCTTATCGACCTGGCGCGAAAGAGGGCTTGAGCCTGGTGAACGGCACGCCGTGCATGACCGGATTGTCGTGTCTGGCGCTGGATGATGCGATGCGCTTGCTGGATTGGGCCGACGTGACTGGCGCAATGAGCTTTGAGGCGCTGCGCGGGCAGTTAGTGGCGTTTGATGCCGAAGTGATTGCGCTGAAAGCCAGCCCAGGTATGCAGGTGAGCGGGCAGCGTTTGCGTCAGTTGCTGAGCGACAGCCCACTGCTGGCAAAAAGCGTAGGTGTGCGCACCCAGGATGCACTGAGTTTGCGTTCGATGCCACAGGTGCACGGTGCCAGCCGCGATCAGTTTGATCACGCGGCGCGCCAGGTGAATACCGAGTTGAATGCCTGTACCGATAATCCGTTGGTACTCGGCACCGTGGATAACTGGCGTGTGGTGTCGCAGGCCAATCCGCACGGTGAATCGGTGGCGATGGCGGCTGATGTGTTGGCCATTGCCATGGCGGAGGTTGGCAGCATTGCGGAGCGACGTCTGGATCGTTTAGTGAATCCGTTGGTCAGCGGTTTACCGGCGTTCCTGGTGGCGCAGCCGGGCGTGAATTCCGGCATGATGATTGCGCAGTACGTGGCGGCGTCGTTGTGTGCGGAGAACCGTCAGCTGGCGCAACCGGCGGTGCTGGATAATTACGTGACCTCGGGTTTGCAGGAGGATCATCTTAGCTTGGGTACGGGAGCTGCGTTGAAACTGCTGAAGCTGGTGGGGAATGTGTGGCAGATTCTGGCGATTGAGTATTTGCTGGCGGCGCAGGCGCTGGATTTCCATGGCGAGGCGGAGTTGGCGGAAGGGACGAAACAGGCGTTGCGCCGTTTGCGGGCAGAGGTGGCGAACTGGCAGGAAGATCGCTGGCTGGCACCGGAAATTGCCCGGGCAGTTGAGGTGATGAAGAACGGTGTTTGCTGAGTGCTCTTAAGTGATGCCGAACTGCTTAACTGCTTAACTGCTTAACTGCTTAACTGCTTAACTGCTTAACTGCTTAACTGCTTAACTGCTTAACTGCTTAACTGCTTAACTGCTTAACTGCTTAACTGCTTAACTGCTTAACTGCTGAATGCGTGTGGGTGCGGGCCGTAGCACCTCTGCTGCTGCCGGGCAGTCCTCGCGCCGCTGGCGCGGTGCCCTCGGCTTCCACGTCGTGCCTACGGAACGTTCGGGGATCGACCATCCCTGGTCGGCCCCGAACTGATCCACGCATCCCTGCGTGAATCTCCTGGCACAACGTAAAAGCCTCAGCGCTGCGGATAGCCCTTGCAGCATCAGAGGTGCTACGGCCTTAAATATTGTGCCCCTTTTAATAGGATTCACTTGAACTCATCAGACGGGAAGATTTGAACCATCCCTGCGTGGATCTCCTGGCCCAACGTAAAAGCCTCAGCGCTGCGGATAGCCCTTGCAGCATCAGAGGTGCTACGGCCTCAAATATTGTGCCCCTTTCAACAGCATTCACTTGAGCTCATCAGCAGATTGTGAAATTTGGGTCATCCCTGCGTGGATCTCCCGGCCCAACGTAAAAGCTTCAGCGCTGCGGATAGCCCTTGCAGCATCAGAGGTGCTACGGCCACTAACACTTGTGCGGTATTTATCAACTCGCATTCAAGTTTGTGAGCCAATGTGAGTTCTTATTGGTTGAAGTTTGTGAGTCGGCTGATGCTCTCATTAGCATCACAAATTCAATCTTATGGACAGAAATAAGCTTGGTGACAAACACACTGAAGCTTATGGGAATGAAAGTGCCTTTAACAAAACGCACGAAAGTTTATGAGCAGGCTGGGGGCGCAGGGGGGCAGGCAATCCGCAGCGCCGAGCAGAGTGAGTCTGCCAGGATAGCCCGCAGCTACCGTCTTGCACGTCAAGCCGCTACTGCGTAATTCTCGTCATATCTCTGCTGTTTCATCAGCACACCGAAGCAGATATGCACCAGCTTTCTCATCACACCACCCAGCGCTGATCTCTTCG
>NZ_SZZZ01000033.1:0-25370 GCF_009830025.1 Pantoea sp. Taur | reverse complement strand
GCCAGCTTCCTCAAGGCAGCGGCTGATGAGCGCAGGGTCAAGAACATCCGCGAGCGTATTCAGAGGATTACGAAGAGAATCGTAACGAGAGACGATATCAAGGGCCTGACTGAGCTGCATAAAAAAATCCGGAAACGAAGCGTTTCCGGATTCTTACACAGCCACTGGATCGTTCAACTGATCCTTAACTGATCGGCATTAGGGCAAACGCCCGGCTTTTTTATTTCCTGTTACTCATTTCTTCCCACCGCTTTAACGTTTCCTGCTGCCAAAGCTTCGCTTTTTATCCACTTCCCCGCATGATGACGGCTTCCTGTTAAACGTGCTGGAATCATCATGGATAGATTTGAAGAACTTCAGGTATTTGTCGCGGTGATTCAGCAAGGCAGCCTGGCCAGTGCTGCACGTTTTTTACAGCGCTCCCCTCCAGTTATTACCCGCACATTGAATGCCCTCGAGTCCCGGTTGGGCACGACCCTGATTGAACGCACCACTCGTCAACTGGCACCCACAGAAGCGGGCTGGCAGCTGTTCGAACGGGCTCAGCAAATATTAGGTGATTATCAGCACGCGCTCGATAGCGCGCATCACAGTGGCCTGCAGGGGCTGCTGCGCATCACCGCACCCGTGCCTTTCGGCCGCCGCCATATCATGCCGCTGGTGAATGCATTCTTGCATCAACATCCCGAGATGCAAATCGAAGTGGTGCTGAGTGACAGCTATCAGGATCTCATTGAGAACGGGTTGGATATCGCGCTGCGCATTGGCGAATTACAGGATTCTTCAATGGTGGCACGTAAAGTAGGCAGCGTGCGTTCGACGTTAGTGGCGAGCCCGGAATATCTTCGGCTTGCAGGTGCTCCCGCCCATCCGGCAGAGCTGCAGCAACATACGGTGATCACCAGTTTGCGTCACACACGTGAATGGCGCTTTGCCCAGGATTTACGCGTGCGAATTTTGCCTCGTCTGCGCGTAAACGATATTGAAAGCCAGCTGGAAACGCTGCGTGGCGGCCAGGGGATTGGACGTTTGCTGTCGTACCAGGTGCTGGATGATATTCGTGATGGCAAACTGATCCGTTTATTACCCGAGTGGGAGCCTGCCCCCTTGCCGGTACAACTGGTCACACAGCGGGTTAAAAACATGACGCCTAAGGTGCGGCAGTTCTGGGACTATGCGCTGGAACAATTGCCTGCGCTACCTTGTTTTACGCAGGAAAAGTTTAAAGCGGACCGTAATTCCTGATCGCGGTCACTGGTAAAAAATTTTCGCAGATTTATGCTAATTCGATCACAACCACACTTCCAGGAGAAGCCATGATGAAACTCTATTGCAAGCCCGGTGCCTGTTCGTTGTCACCGCATATTGTTGCGCGTGAATGCGGGCTGGACTTTACCCAGGTCAATGTCGATCTGCAGAAAAAGGTCACCGAGCAGGGAGAAGATTACTGGCAGATTAACCCCAAAGGACAGGTTCCGGCGCTGCAGTTTGATGACGGCAGCTTGTTAACCGAAGGCGTTGCCATTGTGCAGTATCTGGCGGATCTGAAGCCGGATCGCAATTTACTGGCACCGACCGGCAGCCTGACGCGCTACCACACCCTTGAATGGTTGAGCTTTGTCAGCAGTGAACTGCATAAAACCTTCTCGCCGCTGTTCCGTCCGGACACGCCGGAAGAGTACAAAGCGATTGTACGGGCGCAGTTAGAGAAAAAATATCAGGCGGTGAATGAAGCGCTGCAGGATAAGCAGTGGCTGATGGGACTGCGTTTTACCGTGGCCGATGTCTACCTGTTTGTGGTCACGCGTTGGGCAAAAGCCATCAAGTTGGATTTGAGCGGGTTAACGGCGCTTGAAGCCTGGTTTGATCGCGTGGCGGAGCGCCCTGCGGTGCAGGCAGCATTGAAAGCGGAAGGTTTGGTTTAAGCCGATTCAGGCGCACCCTGTGCGCCTGTTTTGCCTCTTGTCTGCAGGCTACCGGGTGGTCACCTGCAGATTTCGCAGCCGTTACAGCTTCTCAGCAGCAAAGTGCTGAGTCGGTTGCGCAATCGCGTCCTGCGCTGCCACCAGTTGCAACTCGTACTCGCCCATCTCGTGAGTTTTCAGCATCACTTCATACACTGCAGCAGTAACGTGTTCCAGTGCATCCTGTAACGATTTGCCGTGCAGCAGATCGACCAGCAGCAAACCACTGGTGAGATCGCCCACGCCCACCGGCTGACGAACCCCGAAATCCACCAGCGGACGGCTGATATGCCAGCACTCGTCAGCGGTGACCAGCAGCATCTCGAAGCGATCGCTGCGACGTCCGGCACGCGCCAGATGTTTCACCAGCACCACTTTCGGTCCCTGCGCCACTAACGCGCGTGCCGCCACTACCGCCTGCTCAACATTCGCCACTTCGTGGCCGCTGAGCATTTCCAGCTCCAGCAGGTTCGGCGCGATGATATCGCTGGCTGGCATCGCCATCTTGCAATGGAACTCCGCGACGCCAGGCGCCACAATGCAGCCCTTCTCGGGATGGCCCATCACCGGATCGCAGAAGAACCAGGCGTTGGGGTTAGCGGCTTTCACCTGACGCACGATTTCCAGAATCTGCTCGCCCTGCTCTGCAGACCCTAAATAGCCGCTCAGCACCGCATCACAGGTCTTCAGACGGTCAATCGCTGCAATGCCTTTGACGATGTCGGTGAGATGCGTAGCGGGCATCACAGTGCCGGTCCAGTGACCGTATTGCGTGTGGTTAGAGAACTGTACGGTGTTTAACGGCCAAACGTTTGCGCCCATACGGCGCATGGGGAATTCGGCGGCGCTGTTACCGGCGTGGCCGTAAACCACATGAGACTGGATTGCGAGGATATTTTTCATTATTGCCCTGTACTGCCTTGCCATAAAAAAGGGCCGGAAACCGGCCCTCGAACCTTACTGCCAGTTAATCAGGCAGTAGTGTTTTTTACCGCGACGCAACAGCGTGAAGCGACCAAACAGTTTGTCGCTGTCGCTGAAACGATACTCGGCGTCAGATTGTTTTTCACCGTTGAGAGAAACGGCGTTGGAACCGATCATGGTGCGAGCCTGACCGCGCGAAGGTACCAGCTCAGCCGCCACCAGCGCCTGTTGCAGGTCATCTTCTGCATTCAGATTGATCACCGGCATACCGTCTTGCGCCAGCTGTTCGAAGTCCGCTTCGGTCATCTCGGTCAGGCTGCCTGAGAACAGGCTGTCGGTAATACGTTTTGCCGCCGTCAGACCCGCTTCGCCGTGCACCAGACGTGTTACCTGCTCTGCCAGCACGTATTGGGCGCGTGGCGCTTTACCGCTGTTCTTGTCTTCTTCTTCCAGCGCATTGATCTCTTCAATGCTCATAAAGGTGAAGAACTTCAGGAAGCGATACACGTCTGAGTCAGCAGTGTTAATCCAGAACTGGTAGAACTTATATGGGCTGGTTTTCTTCGCATCGAGCCACACTGCGCCACCTTCGGTTTTACCGAATTTGGTGCCATCGGATTTGGTGATCAGCGGAACGGTCAAGCCCCACGCCTGCTGCTGATGCAGACGGCGCGTCAGATCGATACCTGACGTGATGTTGCCCCACTGGTCAGAACCGCCAATCTGCAGCACCACATCGTGACGCTTGTTCAGTTCCGCAAAGTCGTAACCCTGCAGCAAGTTGTAGGAGAACTCGGTGTAAGAAATCCCCTGATCTTCACGGTTCAGACGCTGCTTCACCGCTTCGCGGTTGATCATCTGGTTCACCGAGAAGTGCTTACCGATGTCACGCAGGAAAGTCAGCACGTTCATGCCGCCAAACCAGTCGTAGTTGTTCGCTGCGATAGCACTATTATCGCCGCAGTCGAAGCTGAGGAATGGCGCCACCTGGTTGCGGATCTTTTCAACCCATTCGCCCACGGTATCCGCGGTGTTAAGTTTACGTTCTGCTGCTTTAAAGCTGGGATCGCCAATCAGACCGGTGGCACCACCCACCAGCGCGACCGGCTTGTGTCCGGCGTCCTGAAAACGTTTCAGGCAGAGCAGCGGCACCAGATGGCCCAAATGCAAGCTATCAGCGGTCGGATCGAAGCCGCAATAGAGTGCAATTGGCCCTTGCGCCAGTCGCTCTGCTAACGCTTCCTCGTCCGTTACCTGGGCGACTAAGCCCCTTTCTTGCAATTGTTGTATCAGGTTACTGCTGGTCATCACTGACTCCAAATTGATCAGACTGCACCTAGGCTGGTACACAGCTTTCCGCTGAGATGCGGATACGAAAAAAATGAGGGCTATAGCATAAAGCGCTGACGCCAACTGCGCCAGCGTTGATAGGGGATAAAACGCAGTTTTACGGCGCTAAACGGTCAATCGTCCAGCCGTTGCCTTCACGTTGGTAGAGGAAGCGGTCGTGCAGGCGATGTTCGCCGCCCTGCCAGAACTCCACGGTATGGAATTTGACGCGATATCCGCCCCAGAAACTGGGTAAAGGCACTTCGCCTTGCTGGAATTTTTGCTTAAGTTCAAGGAACTTGCCTTCCAGCACACCACGCGCCGAAATACGGCTTGATTGCTTCGACACCCAGGCACCGATCTGGCTATCCCGTGGGCGGCTGCTAAAGTATTTCAGCACTTCCAGTGGCGACAGTTTTTCCACTTCTCCTAATACCATCACCTGGCGTTCAAGAAAGTGCCATGGGAAATGCAGCGAGATGCGCGGATTGTCCGCCAACTGCAGCGCTTTGCGGCTGCCCAGATTGGTGTAAAACACCATGCCTTGTTCATCGTAATGCTTCAGCAACACAATACGCTGATAAGGCTGGCCGCTGCTGTCAACGGTGGCGACGGTCATTGCTGTAGGATCGGGCAGTTGGGCATCGCACGCCTGCTTGAGCCAGTGTTCAAACAACGCCAGCGGATTGTCTGGCAGATCGTTACGTCTAAGCCCGCCGCGAGTGTACTCACGACGTAAATGGGCAATGTTTTGCAAGCTGTCACTGTCGCTCATGCTGATTCTCTTCGTTACTGGGCGGACGTATCCGCATTTTGCAATTCACAGTCATTAATCACGATTTTGTCATTACGCTCAACAAAAGCGCCATTGCCTTTCGACCAGAAGACATAAGTGCCGTCGCTGTAGCGCGCGCCGGAAGCTGATACGGTTTGGGTTAAGGTGAGCGGTTTACCATCCAGAATAAAGCTCACCTGCTGCTTCGGATTGTCCAGTGTCACCGTTAACGGTAACGTGCCGCACTGATAGCGCAATGTCTGTGGTGTCGGCTGCTCTTTGTGCATCATGCCGCAGCCACTCATCGCGACGACACAGCTCAACAGAATAACGATTTTTTTCATCTTTCACTCCTTAATGTGTCAATCTGGCATTCGCCGGATAAATGGCGCCCAATACACTCATTTCCCGTGCACCGGTGACGGCAGGCAAATTGCCTGGCAAACCGGACAAGGTGCGAAACGCTAGCCAGGCGAAGGCCAACGCTTCCATATCATCACCACTGATCCCGGCGTCATCCGTCGTCCCCACTTCTGTACCCGGCAAATGGGCCGCCAGCCGCGCCATCAGCAATGGGTTGCGACTGCCGCCACCACACACCAGCAGGCGATCGCAGCCATCATTGAGCTGAACTTGTTGAGCAATGGTCAATGCGGTGAGTTCGCTGAGTGTGGCCTGCACATCCTGCGGTGCCAGCGCCGGGAAACGCTGTAATTGACGTTCAACCCAGCCGAGATTGAAGTATTCACGACCGGTACTTTTCGGTGGTGGCAGCGCGAACCAGGGGTCGTTGAGCATTTCCTCCAGCAGTGCAGGCACCACCTGACCACTGCGCGCCCAGCTAGCATCCTTATCATAGGGCACGCCCTTATGACGCCAAATCCAGGCATCAATCAACATATTGCCAGGCCCGGTATCAAAGCCACGCACAGGCTGACCGGGGATCAATAATGACAGATTGGCAATACCGCCAATGTTGAGCACCATGCGCCGTTCAACGCTGTCCATCAGCAGCGCCTGATGGAACGCGGGAACCAGTGGCGCGCCTTGTCCGCCTAAGGCCATGTCGCGACGACGAAAATCGGCCACCACGGTAATTCCCGTGGCGGCGGCGATTTGATTGCTGTCCCCAATCTGTAGCGTATTCGGGGTGTCGCTCTGCGGCTCATGCCACACGGTCTGACCATGACAACCTATTGCCATGATGTCGCTGGCTTCCAGCGATTGCTGCTGCATTAGCGTTAACACCGCTTCGGCAAATAGCTTGCCCAGCCGTGTATCCAGTTGGCCGAGTTGCGACAGCGTCAGCGATTGCCCCTGACAGATTGCCAGCACCTGTTGCCGAATCTCCTGCGGCATCGGGTGACAATAGCTGGCCTGCTGCGCGACCATATGATTATCAATCACCGCCAGTACCACATCGACACCGTCGAGGCTGGTGCCGGACATCACACCAATATAGCGTCCTGATTTCATAGCGGTTCCTTACTCACGCGCGAGTCTTCAATTCGATTCTGTTTAGCCTGGCAAATATCAGCGGCTAATTCTATGATAAAATTCCGCTTTTCAACCGCACCGCACACGGCATTTCAGCGATAAAATATTTTCAGCACGAAATTGAATTTTTGTTGAGGGGCAATGGTCTATCCTTCGCCTCAGCCGCGTATTATTTGGACATAGAGTCAATTGCCAGCTTTCTGTCTTATACTCTTGCTGTAGAGGACGAGAACATGGCGTTTTTTTGCATTAAGGAGCTTTCTGATGATTAAGCGTTTTGTAGCCGTGGCACTGACCGGCCTGACGCTGGCAGGTTGTGTCAGCAATGACACCCTTTCCGGTGATGTGTATAGCGCCAATGAAGCCAAACAAGTACAAAGTGTCTCATACGGTACTCTGGTGTCGGTTCGCCCGGTTAAAATCCAGGGTGGCGATGAAAATAACGTGATTGGCGCGATTGGTGGTGCGGTGCTGGGTGGTTTCCTCGGTAACACCATTGGTGGTGGCACCGGTCGCAGCCTGGCCACAGCAGGCGGTGCGGTACTTGGCGGCGTAGCAGGCCAGGGCGTGCAGGGTGCAGTCAACAAGTCTGACGGTGTTGAGCTGGAAATCCGTAAAGACGACGGCAACACCATTATGGTGGTGCAGAAGCAGGCCGCAACCCGTTACTCAGTGGGTCAGCGCGTCGTCATGGCGTCGAATGGCAGCCAGGTGACCGTTTCACCACGCTAAGCGAACAGATAAAAAAAACCGACGCCAGCGCGTCGGTTTTTTTATTTCTCGCGGTTTTGGAACTCGAGAATGTTTTTTTCCAGTCGAGCAATCAGCGTGACCATTTGATTAATCTCTTCAAGGCTGATGCCCGAAAGGATGTCATCGCGGGTCGCATCAATCACATTTTCAACCTGCTCGATAATCGGCTCGGCCTGCTTCGTCAACTTAATGCGTTTGGCACGACGGTCGTTAGCACAGGTGGCACGCGTAATGAGTCCCTTCTCTTCCAACTGATCCAACGTACGCACCAGCGAAGGTTGTTCAATACCAATGGCTTTGGCCAGCTGGATCTGCGACTGCTCTGGCGGAAGTTGATGAATATTGTGTAACGTCACCCAATGCGTTTGTGTCAACTCAAGCGGCTTCAAACGCTGGTCAATCAAGGCACGCCAGATGCGTACCAGCCGAGACAGGTCTGTACCGAGGGGCGTATCCATTTCATCTCCTTATAATTAGCTTGCTAGCTATCAAGCCAGATTTTACACTATTCTGCGAGTTTACAGGACAAATTACAAATCCCAGGCCAGACGGCACGCTCTCTTCTACGCTAGTTTGAGAGAGAACCTGGGACAATGAAGGATGAAGACACGTGTCCATTACCGCACTTTCCGCCACCGCTCCGCTTACCGACCTGGTATTTGGTGCCTCGCTGTTCTTTCCGCCGCTGTTTAAAGCTGTGCTGCTGGGTTTCTTTTTCTGGTTACTGATTCACCCGTTGCTGCGCGGCTGGATGTACTCCGGCGACATCTGGCATCCCACCTTAATGGATCTTTCCCTGTTTGTTCTGTGCGTCACTGGCGCACTGTGGATACTGAGCCTCGGATAAATCACCATGAAATTCAACCCTTTTAAATACTTTTCAACACTGGTGGTGTTTGCCCTGGCCCTGATTGCCGGCTGGTGGATGTGGAACTACTACATGCAGTCACCGTGGACACGTGATGGCAAAGTGCGCGCTGAGCTGGTGGATATCACACCGGAAGTGTCTGGCCGCATCATTGATCTCAAGGTGCATGACAACCAGTTTGTGCATAAAGGTGACATCCTTTTAAAGATCGATCCCGTGCCCTGGCAAATTGCGCTGGATAATGCGGATGCCCAACTGGCGAAGGCGCAATCCGATTTGGCCAAAGCCCAACACGAAGCCAATCGCCGTGCCAGCCTGCCACGTAATGTGATCTCAGCAGAAGATATGGATGCCGCACGACTGACAGCGAACGCCGCCGCAGCAACGGCTAAAGCGGCACAGGCGAGTCTGGATCAGGCGCGCTGGAATCTGCAACAAACCACCCTTACCGCGCCCACCGACGGTTGGATCAGCAACCTGACGCTGCGTCCCGGCAACTACGCCACCGCCGGAACACCGTTGTTCGCCCTGGTGGATAGCCACTCCTATTATGTGATGGGCTATTTCGAAGAGACCAAACTGCGTCACATTCAGCCCGGCGCCGACGCGCAAATCGTACTCTACAGTAATGGCACTCGCTTACAGGGAAAAGTGGAGAGTATCGGGCGCGCTATTTACGATCAAAGCGTTTCAACCGATGGCGGTTTAGTGCCAGACATCAAACCCAACGTGCCTTGGGTGCGCTTGGCACAGCGTGTGCCGGTACGCATTCGTTTGGATGCGATCCCTGATGATGTTCCGCTCGTGGCGGGCACCACCTGTACGATTTCCATCGCACATTGAGGCCGTCATGAATCTGCAGTGGCTGGCCTGGCAAAATCTGCCGTGGATTAAAGCAACCGGCGGCGAATGGCGCTATGCCTTGCGTAATGCGATTGCGATGTGTCTGGCGCTCACCATCGCCTATGCGCTGCAACTGGATGAACCCTATTGGGCGATGACCTCCGCCGCCGTGGTGAGTTTTCCCACCGTGGGCGGTGCGATCAGTAAAAGTCTGGGGCGGATTGTCGGCAGCCTGCTCGGTGCCACCGCCGCGCTGCTGATTGCCGGGCATACGCTCAACGAACCCTGGCTATTTGCCTTTTTTATGGCCGGCTGGCTGGCGTTTTGTACCTGGATCGCCAACCACTATCAAAACAATGTCGCCTACGCATTCTCTCTGGCCGGGTACACCGCAGCGATCATTGCCTTTAGCAGCGTCAATATTACCGATGTGACCCAATTGTGGGTTATCACTCAGGCGCGCGTTTGCGAGGTGATTTCAGGCATTTTATGTGCCGGACTGATGATGATGGTTTTGCCCAGCACGTCGGATGGCAACACCTTGATGAATTCGTTGCGGCAGATGCACGCCCGTCTGCTCGACCATGCGGTTTTACTGCTGCAACAAAGCAGTACTGATAACGTGCGCACCGCGCATGAGAATGTCATCAGCCAGATTCTCACTATGAACTTGCTGCGTATTCAGGCCTTCTGGAGCCATTACCGCTATCGCCGTCAGAACAACGTGCTTAACTATGTTTTGCACCAGCAGTTGCGCCTGACCAGCGTTCTCTCCAGCCTGCGCCGCATGCTGCTGAATTGGCCGGATGCACCACCGGAACTTTACACCGCCATTCAACAGTTGTTACACGAACTCGCATTGCCCCAGTGTGATAAGTATCGTCTGGCGCGCATACTGCGCAGTGTGACACCGGACGCCACCGGCGATTATCGTCAGCGCGCGTTTGTTCAACGTTTACGTTATTTCTGCTGGGTTTACCTCAACGTAAATCGCTGGATACGTTTGATTGAGCGCGCAGACGCCGATACGCGCTTTCAGCCGCCAAAAGTGCCCTCTCTGGCACGTGAAAGTGACAGCGCTGAAGCCGGCTGGAGTGCGTTGCGCACCTTTAGCGTGATCATGCTGGGCTGTGCTTTCTGGATTGGCACACAATGGGATGCGGGTGCGGCAGCCCTGACGCTGACCGCGATTGCCTGCGTACTCTACTCTTCCGCTCCCTCTCCCAGCGGCAGCGTGTCACTGCTGCTGAAAACCCTGATATGGCTGTCGGTGTTTAGTTTTCTGCTGCAATACGGTTTGATGGTACAAATCAGCGCCCTGTGGCAATTTCTGCTGGTGCTGTTTCCGCTGCTGATCACCTTGCAACTGTTTAAGCTGCAGCAGAAAAAACGCGCGGGGATGTGGGGACAATTTATTGTTTTTATGGGTTCATTTATTGCCGTCACCAACCCGCCAGACTGGGATTACCAAAGCTTTCTCAACGATAATCTGGCCAAAGTGTGTGGCGTGCTGCTGGCATGGATGGCTTTTCAGGTACTGCGCCCCAGCTCCGATGCGCGCCGTAGCCGCAGGCATATTCGCGCGTTACGCCATGCATTTCTTGACCAGCTGCGACGCCATCCACGTCTCAGCGAAAGCCACTTTGAATCGCAGATCTACCATCACATCAGCCAGCTAAGTAGTAGCCGCGATGAACAAGCGCGTGTCTGGTTGCTGCGCTGGGGCGTGGTGCTGCTCAACTGTTCCCATATTGTCTGGCAATTACGCGAATGGCGGCCTGCCTCAGCCACTCTGGCGCAAATGCGCGATAGCAGTTTGCAGGGTCTGCAACGGATTATGAGCCTGCGCGGCGTGCGTCATACTTCGTTGCAGGCCACGCTGGATGAGCTGGAAGGGATGATTGCGCAACTGCAGCAGCAGCCTGATAGCGAAGCCAATACGCTGGCGGGCATTTTATGGCGCCTGCGCTGTTCGTTAGCACAGTTAAGTCAGGCGGTGCCGGATTGATTACTGGCAATATTGTGTGGTCTGGCGGTTAAAATCATCCTGCAACTGCTGCAAGGTTTTGTGCCCTTCAAAACGGGTTTTGTCTTGCTCGGTCATCGGCTCAATCACCAGGTATCGCTCCTCATACGAATAGATAAAGCGACGATCGAGAAACGTGCCGGTGAAACTTTTCCCCCGGATTGAGCCGCAAACCGTGGTTAACGTGCGGTGAAAAAACTCGGTGTGCAGGAAATTGGTTTCGGTGGCGCTACGCAGCACATTCTGACAGCCCTGTGCCTGTAACTGTTCGAGCGTGTGCGGGGTAAGCCACTCCCGTCCGCGAGCGATATCTTCACAACTTGCACGCAGCGGGTTGGTATCAATGGTGCGCTGTAACTGGCGGCTGGTGTCTAACCTCAACTGCGTTTCGTTAGGTTGATCACATCCCGCGAGTAATACACATAACAGCAAAATCCCACGCGTTTTCATTCCTGCCCCTGAGAGGTTTTATTCCTGAATCAACATCATAGGACGGATAGCGTGCGGAGTGTAGCGGGAAAGTGGGTCAGAATTTTTCCGGCAATGAAAAGATGCAGACGGCAGATTGCCTGCCGCCTGAGAGTTTAAATCACACCGCAGGCAAATCGGGCACCGCCTCCCCCTAACGGCTGCGGATGATCTGCATGATTATCGCCACCCACATGAACCATTAACGCCTTCCCTTTCACTTCGCTCAGCGATTTTATACGCGGCGCCACCACCGGGTAATCGGCCTTGCCATCGTCAGTGACATACAGAGCAGGCAGATCGCCCAAGTGACCCTCTGCGTAAGGCCCGAGATGTTTGCCGGTGTTTTGTGGATCCAGATGTCCACCCGCTGCGCCGGCCGCAACAGTTTTGCCATCCGATTGACCAGGCTCACAACTGCCTTTGGCATGCACGTGGAAGCCGTGAATGCCCGGTTTCAGGCCGGTTAGCGCGGGGGCGAACTGCAAACCATATGGCGTTTCACTGATGGTGACTTTGCCAATGGCGGCGCCGATACCCTGTGCGGTGACCTCATGCAATGTCACCTCTTCAGAGGCGGCCTGAGCGCCAGCAGCACAGACCAGCGCCAGTGTGGCGATGAGAATTTTTTTCATAACGTCTCCTTACGGTTGAAATGCCCTGTAAGCCTGGACCGGAATAGGCCAGGCTGCCGTAATTTGACGTAGTTTTACGCTTCAGGGCACATCAAAACCGAGTGCCGCTTTGCGAATGCGGAACCACTGCTGACGATCGAGCGTCAGTTGGCAAGCGCCTGCCGCTTCGCTGACGCGCGTGGCTTTACCGGATCCGATGATTGGCAGTGGGCGGCTTGGCAATTTCATCACCCACGCATACACCACCTGTTCAATGCTGCTCGCGCCGATTTCCTGTTTGACCTGCTCAAGCTCATCACGCAGCGGCTGATGATGCGCATCGTTAAACAGACGTCCACCGCCTAAACAGGACCATGCCATCGGGCGGATGCGCACCTGCTGACACTGGTCGAGCGTGCCATCGAGCAGCGTTGACTGTTCCAGCGGAGAGATTTCCAGTTGGTTGGTGACCAGGCTAAACGGCAGGCGAGATTGCAGCAGCGTGAACTGGGAAGCGGTAAAGTTCGACACACCGAAGTGACGCACTTTGCCGCTCTGATGCAGTGCCATAAAGGCTTCGGCCATTTCATCTGCATCCATTAGTGGATCCGGGCGATGAATCAGCAGCAGATCGAGATAATCGGTGTTGAAGTAGCGCAGGGAATTTTCCGCACTGTGCAGGATGTGACTGGCCTCGGTAATGTAATGGCCAATTTTATGTTCCGGTTTGGCGCGTGTTGCAATGCCGCATTTGGTGACAATCTGCAGTTTTTCACGCAGCCCCGGCGCCAGACGCAGCGCCTCGCCAAAAGCGGCTTCACAACCGTAGTTACCATAAATATCGGCGTGATCGACAGTGGTGATGCCCAATGACAGATGATGCTCGATAAAAGCCACTAACTGCTGCGGCGTCATGCCCCACTCCAGCAGGCGCCAGTAGCCAACGATCAGCGGTGAGAATTGAGGTCCCTGCGGGGCGATAGTTTGCGGTTGTAACATCGGTAAACTCCCTTGAACGCGAAAGCGGAAAGCGAAGCTGGGAGTATAACGGAAAGGCAAATCATCGTTTTCTTAAAACAGTGAGGGTTGTTCCGGATCATGATTCTCATCGACTTTTTGTTGTCGATGCAGGCGCAGCCAACGTTGACGACATAACCGCAACACATCACGTTTTTGCGCATCGGTAAACTTCATCCAGTTAAAGCGTTCCTCACGGCTACGCAGACAGCCGCGACAATAGCCGCGAGCATCACTCTGACAGATGCCGCGACACGGGCTGGGAACAGGAAAGAACTCTAATTGCTCGGCCACATCCACTCCGGTTTAACAATAAGCTTTATATTGATAACAGCTTAGTGACAATGTGCAAAGCGTATACGTAGTTCGCCCAGATTTCATCCAGCCATCACCACGGAAATGGATATTTACCATTGTTCTCAGCGCAAAAACCTTTGGTTGGGTACTGTTTAATAAGCGTTAAGGTTTTCCTCATATTGAATTCATACGATTGTCACATTCCATCCTGCTACTGAGTTTTCATGAAATTCCCGAACAAGTTACAGTGCCATGCCAGCAGTTTTAATCTGATTGCCGCCCTGTTTTTTACCCTCGTGCTCAACGCCCTGTTTCTACTGCGCGCGTGGGAAATTATCCCTTACGATCGCCTTCACGATTACCTGTTTGCTGCCAGCATTCCGGTGGTGCTGGCCTCTGCGTTCTATCTGATTTTCTCGTTGCTGGCATGGCCCTATGTTCGCAAGCCGCTGCTTATTCTGTTGGTGCTGGCCAGCGCCGCCGCTAACTACTTTATGCACAGCTTCGGTACGGTGATCGACACCAACATGATCGAAAACGTGTTTGAGTCAGATGCTCAGGAAGCTGGAGCACTGATCAGCAGTGGTTATGTGGTGTGGATGATTTTGATGGGGTTGGTGCCCGTCGCCGCCATCTGCATGGTGCGCATTAAAACGGGCCAACGCTGGTGGTGGAGCCTGCTGCAACGCCTGGCCGGGGCGCTGGGTGCGATTTTGCTGATTCTGCTGATGGCGGTGCTGTTCTACAAAGATTACGCTTCGCTGATTCGCAACAATAAAGGGCTGGTGAAGATGATCACCCCGGCCAATATTGTCAGCGGCACCGGTCATTACGTTGATCAGCGTTATCTGCAAGGCAGCCAGGCGCTGGTCAAAATTGGCCAGGATGCCAAAAAAGGCCCGCTGATCGCCGCGGAACCGAAGAAAACGCTGGTGGTATTAGTGGTCGGCGAAACCGGACGTGCTGAGAACTTCTCTCTTGGCGGCTATGCGCGTGAAACCAATCCTGAACTGAAAAAACAGCAGGTCATCTACTATCCCGACGCCAGTTCTTGTGGCACGGAGACCGCCATTTCAGTGCCCTGCATGTTCTCCAACATGCCGCGAGAACATTACGACGCCAACCTGGCGCATCATCAGGAAGGCGTGTTAGATATTCTCGCCCACGCCGGGGTCAGTGTGTTGTGGCGCGAAAACGATGGCGGCTGTAAAGGGGCCTGCGATCGCGTGCCGCACACCGATATGACACAGTGGAATTTATCGCAATATTGCCACGATGGTTTCTGTCTCGATGATGTTCTGCTACATCGTTTTGATCACTATGTGGACAGTCTGCACAATGACGGGATTATCGTGTTACATCAAATGGGCAGCCACGGTCCGGCCTATTATCAGCGTTATCCGGCGGAATTCCGTCGCTTCACGCCAACCTGCGATAGCAACCAGATTCAGGATTGCGATCATCAGGCGTTGGTGAATACCTATGATAACTCTCTGTTGTACACCGACGATGTGGTGAGCCGCACCATTGATAAACTCAAAGCTTTGAGCGATCGCTTCAACGTAGCGCTGGTCTATCTCTCAGATCACGGTGAATCACTGGGTGAACACGGTATGTATCTGCACGGTGCGCCTTATATGTTTGCGCCCTCACAGCAGACACATATCCCACTGTTGATGTGGATGTCACCAGGCTATGCGTCGGCGTTCCACATTAACGAGACCTGTTTACGCCAGCAGGCCGCGAGTGAGAAAGTGTCGCAAGACAATCTTTTCCATACGGTTTTGGGCATGTTCAACATCCAAACGCAAGAGTACCAACCGCAACTGGACATGATCAGATCGTGCCAAAATGCCGGATAAGGTTTGCATTAGACCGACTGGTCTAATACTGTGTGGCCCATGAACAAGACTGTGCAACGCAACGAAACCCGTGAACATCTGCTCGCTACTGGCGAGCAGGTTTGTCTGCAACGCGGTTTTATCGGCATGGGCCTGAGCGAAATGCTGGCGCTGGCGGAAGTGCCAAAAGGATCGTTTTACCACTACTTCCGCTCCAAAGAAGCTTTTGGCGTGGCGTTGCTGGAACGCTATTTCGTTAACTACCTGCAGCAGGTCGATCAGCAGTTAAATCAGCCGGGCTTGTCAGCGCGGGAACGTTTGCTGGCCCACTTCCGCTATGGCGCCACGCTGTTTATCGAGCAAGGCCATATCGTGGGCTGTTTGGGTGTGAAGTTATCGGCGGAAGTCTGCGATTTATCAGAACCGATGCGTGATGCCTTGCAGCATGGTGCCAGCGCCATGATCGCGACTTATGCCCGCTGTTTGAGCGAAGTCGCCGCTGAACAGCCGCTGCCTTATGGACAAACGCCCGAGCAACTGGCACAGCGCTGTTACCTGTTGTGGTTAGGCGCCAGTTTGCAAAGCAAAATTTCGCGAGAGTCAGGCCCGATTACCCTGGCACTTGAAACCATTGAACAGTGGCTGAATGGCCACTGATTTTTAAAAACCGCAGTTTCTAGACGACCGGTCTACTTATAGGAGTCATCATGGCGAGTAAACAGCTGTTCTCCCCACTCAAAGTGGGCGCGATTACCGTACCTAACCGTGTATTTATGGCACCGCTGACGCGTCTGCGCAGCATTGAGCCGGGCGATATCCCGACTCCGCTGATGGCGGAATATTATCAGCAGCGCGCCAGCGCCGGTCTGATCATTACTGAAGCAACGCAGATCTCTTTCCAGGCGAAAGGTTATGCTGGTGCACCGGGTTTGCATACTCAGCAGCAAATTGCCGCGTGGAAAGTGATCAACGAAAGCATTCATGCGGCGAAAGGTCACAGCGCGGTGCAACTGTGGCACACCGGCCGTATCTCGCATAACAGCGTTCAGCCGGAAGGCAAAGCGCCTGTTGCACCTTCAGCTCTGGCTGCGGGCACGCGTACCTCACTGCGTGCTGAAGATGGCACCGTTTACCGTGAAGATACCTCCCTGCCGCGTGAATTGAGCGTGGCGGAAATTCAGCAGATCGTAAAAGATTTCGGTCAGGCGGCGGCAAACGCTCGTGAAGCTGATTTCGACCTGCTGGAGCTGCATTCTGCTCACGGCTACCTGATGCACCAGTTCCTGGCGCCGGGTTCCAACCAGCGCACCGATGAATACGGTGGCTCGATTGAGAAACGCGGTCGATTCGCGCTGGAAGTGGTGGATGCGGCGATTGCTAACTGGTCTGCCGATCGTATCGGCATTCGTATCTCGCCAATCGGAGCCTTCCAGAATCTGGAAAATGGAGCCGATGAAGAAGCTGCCGCGCTGTGGTACATCTCCGAGCTGGGCCAGCGTGGTCTCGCGTATCTGCACCTGTCTGAACCAGACTGGGCCGGTGGCCAGCCTTACAGCGATGCTTTCCGTGCAAAAGTGCGTGCGCTGTTCCCAGGCGTAATCATCGGTGCGGGTGCTTACAGCGTTGAGAAAGCTGACGACCTGATTGCACGTGGCTTGATTGATGCCGTGGCCTTTGGTCGCGACTTTATTGCTAACCCGGATCTGGTTGAGCGTCTGCAGCAAGACGCACCACTGAATCCACAGCGTCCGGAAAGCTTCTACGGCGGCGGCGCTGAAGGCTATACGGATTACCCAAGCCTGTAAGAATCAAGCTGCCGCACCGGATGTGCGGCAGTGCTGTTTCTTCAGGGCATTAACTGGCTATACTTGCTAGTCTTTGTCATTCCCTGATGACTTTTCAAAAGAGGATGTTATGCGTTTACTTCACACCATGTTACGCGTTGGCGATCTGCAACGTTCTATCGATTTTTATACCCGTGTGCTGGGCATGCGCGTACTGCGTCAGAGCGAAAACACCGAATACAAATACACCCTGGCTTTCGTGGGTTACACCGAAGAGAGTGAAGGCGCGGTGATCGAACTGACCTACAACTGGGGCGTGGACAAGTACGACCTCGGTAATGCTTATGGTCATATCGCGCTGGGCGTCGATAACGTCGCTGAGACCTGCGAGCGCATCCGCAGTGTCGGTGGCAACGTGACGCGTGAAGCCGGTCCGGTAAAAGGCGGCACCACCATTATTGCCTTTGTTGAAGATCCCGATGGCTACAAAATCGAGCTGATCGAAAACAAACATGCTGGTCACGGCCTCGGTCACTGATGCCGTTAGTCAGTCTGCTAATTTGCAGGCTGACTTCCCTCTCCTGCTGCACCCTCCTGTAATTTTTGCCATAATGCGCGCTGCCCCATTTCTTGCTATGAGATCCTGATGTCTGAATCGAACGCCTTAAACGCTCTTCATCAACGCTTCCGTGGTTTTTATCCTGTGGTTATTGACGTCGAAACCGCCGGCTTTAACGCGCAAACCGATGCGCTGCTGGAAATTGCGGCCACCACGCTCAAGATGGATGAGGACGGTTGGTTACACCGTGATGAAACCCTGCACTTTCACGTTGAGCCGTTCGAAGGCGCGATCCTGAATCCTGCGGCGCTGGCGTTTACCGGTATCGATCCCTCCAACCCTTTACGCGGCGCGGTGAGCGAATACGAAGCGCTGCATGCTATCTTCAAGATGGTGCGCAAAGGCACCAAAGATCATGGCTGTAATCGCGCCATTATCGTGGCGCACAATGCAACTTTCGATTTGAACTTTGTGATGGCCGCCGCCGAACGCGCCAGCCTGAAGCGTAATCCCTTCCATCCGTTTGCGACCTTTGATACCGCGGCACTGAGCGGTTTGGTGTTGGGACAGACGGTATTGGCAAAAGCCTGCAAAGCGGCGGGGATGGAGTTTGATAGCACGCAGGCGCACTCCGCGCTGTACGACACCGAGCAAACGGCCACGCTGTTCTGTGAGTTGGTGAATCGCTGGAAACGTTTGGGGGGCTGGCCACTGGCTTTCAGTGAAGAACAGACTGAAGACGATGCCTCTGCCTGATTGCCTGATTGGCTGATTGGCTGATTGGCTGATTGGCTGATTGGCTGATTTCAGGATGAGTACGCAAAGAAAAGGCCGACATGTGTCGGCCTTCGCAATTATTCCGCTTCTTTATACTTCTCAGCAGTTTCTTTCACCAGCGGCTGCAATTCGCCACGCTGGAACATCTCAACGATAATGTCGCAACCGCCGACCAGCTCGCCATCCACCCACAATTGCGGGAAAGTCGGCCAGTTGGCGTATTTTGGCAATTCTGCACGGATATCCGGGTTTTGCAGAATATCCACATACGCGAAGCGCTCACCACAGGCAGAAAGCGCCTGCACAGCCTGTGCAGAGAAACCGCAGCTTGGCAGTTTCGGGGAACCTTTCATGTATAACAGAATCGGGTTTTCTGCGATCTGGCGCTGAATTTTTTCAACAGTACTCATTATTGCCTTCCTTAATCCTTCACTTCGTGTTTGTTTATTGTAGCGACTTCAGCCCCGCACTGAAAACGGGATTTTGCGTTACCGACCGGCTGATCGCCATGTTTGTTAAGTGCTGAGTGTACAGATAACATTTTCCTATCATTAATAAGCATGAACAAATTAATAATTAGCAATAATTTCGCTGCGTTAAACAGCTGAAATCGCTCAATTTAGCGACATTATCTGCCTGGTAACAGATTAATAGAAAAAGGCCTTACCTTTTGGAAAAAAAGTGGATTAGAATTGCTTCGGCGCTGATCGTTGATCAGATTTCTCTTACTCTGCCGCAGCCTGCTTTTAGCCAGACTGCTTAACCTGTAACCGGACTATGCGTTTACTGATTACGCTTTTCATACTGGCTTTTGCCCAACTGTTCTTTAACGTGGCTTCTGCTTCTCAGCATGCCCCGATTAATGCCAGTTTGCATAATGCTGAGAAAAAAAGTGCGCGTGAAGATGAGCGCCGCAAGCGACGCCCGGTTAAAACAACGGCTAAAAAGTCTCGCCTGACCACCGTGCAGAAGCTCAAGCTGAAAAAGCAGAGTAAAACCGAAACCGCCTCAAATAAATCCAGCCGCAAAAAATCCCTGCTGAAGTCGCCATTGAAAAAGTATGGCCATCAACGCCTCGCGAAAAAGTCCCCTGATGTGGACGATGAAGTTCAGGGACTCACTGGCATCAAGATGAGCAAATCCCACCGCCTGCGCTACCAAAAGGCACGCGAAACCGCGATGACGAAGTTGATGGGGCAACTGGGCAAGCCTTACCAGTGGGGTGGCACCTCACCCCATACCGGTTTCGATTGCAGTGGTTTGGTCTGGTATGCCTATAAAGATCTCGTCAAATACAAATTCCCACGCACGGCGAATGAGATGTATCACCTGCACGATGCCGCGCCCATTAAGCGTGAGATGCTGGAGAAAGGGGATTTGGTATTCTTCCGCATCAATAATCGCGGGACTGCCGATCATGTGGGTGTTTACCTCGGCAACGGTAAATTCATTCAGTCACCCCGCACCGGTAAAGACATTCAGATTAGCGCATTGGGCGAAGACTACTGGCAGAAACACTATGTCGGTGCGCGCCGTATGATGACTCCAAAAACTATTCGCTAATTGTTGCGCAACATCCTGGGGCTCTCGCCACAAAAAAAGCCGGACGCTTAATCAGTGCCGGCTTTTTTTATTGATGCGCTTTGAATTAATGAAGAATGGCGGTGAAGCTAAACGCAATAATCATCAACAGTGCGCCAACCGTGGTCATTAGCGCCAGCTTTAAATCTGTACTCATCACTACTCCTTAGTCACACATTTATTAGGGTTAAAACAATTTTCGCACAGCGGTGGGCAAAAATCTCGTCTTATCCGCGCTGGCTTGCTAGAATCGCCGCCTTTCGTTGCGCAACTGATTTTGCGCATGCTGTATTTACAGCCTGCTGAAGTGATTTTCCCTGCCTGAAACGGCAGATTTGCCCCCCCCCTTTTAGGGCATAAAACCCTTCGCAGACGCAAACGTTTAACAATATACTTATCAGTAAGTTGCGATAAGCCGGGGAGTACCTTTTTCATGGCAACAATTAAAGATGTAGCGAAACGCGCGGGTGTATCTACCACCACCGTTTCGCATGTCATCAACAAAACGCGTTTTGTTGCAGAGGAAACGCGTAACGCCGTATGGGAAGCGATTAAAGAGCTGCACTATTCGCCGAGCGCCGTTGCGCGTAGTTTGAAGGTGAATCACACCAAAACGCTGGGACTGTTAGCCACTTCCAGCGAAGCGCCCTACTTTGCCGAAATTATCGAAGCGGTTGAGAACCACTGTTTCGAACGCGGCTATACCTTGATTCTGGGCAACGCACATAACGATTTGCAAAAGCAGCGCGCTTACCTGTCGATGATGGCGCAAAAGCGTGTGGATGGTCTGTTAGTCATGTGCTCCGAGTATCCTGACGATTTGCTGCAGATGCTGGAAGACAACCGCAACATTCCGATGGTCGTGATGGACTGGGGCGCATCTCGCGGCGACTTCACCGATACCGTACAGGATAACGCCTTCCAGGGGGGTTACCTGGCCGGACGCTACCTTATCGAGCGCGGTCACCGAGATATCGGTGCGATTCCGGGTCAAATGGAGCGCAACACCGGCGGCGGGCGCCATGCGGGCTTCCTGCAGGCGATGAGCGAAGGCGGTGTGACCGTGCGGCCTGAATGGGTTGTTCAGGGCGACTTCGAGCCAGAATCGGGTTATCAGGCGATGCAGCAGATCCTTAATCAGAAACAGCGTCCGACCGCCGTGTTCTGCGGGGGCGATATCATGGCGATGGGCGCGATCTGTGCCGCCGATGAGATGGGACTGCGCGTGCCGCAGGACATCTCCGTGATTGGCTATGATAACGTGCGCAACGCGCGCTACTTCACCCCTGCGCTCACCACAGTTCACCAGCCGAAAGCGGAGTTGGGCAAAAAAGCGCTGGAAATGCTGCTGGATCGCATCACCAGCAAACGCGAAGAGCCGCAAACCATTGAGGTCCAGCCTACACTGATTGAGCGGCGCTCCGTGGCGGACGGCCCGTTCCGTGATTACCGCCGTTAAAGCTGATTTTCGCTGAGCCACTCGTGGTTCAGCGTTTCAGCATCGCCAAGATAGACGAGTAACCACTCCAGCGCGGGTGACGCACGCTGTTCTGACCAACTGACGCAGCAGGGACTTTCCGGAAACGGCTGCGGCAGTGATAGCTCGACCAACGCACCCTTATCCAATAATGGCCGCGCCAGGTGGCCTGGCACCATGCCCACGCACAATCCCGCCTGCAAACAATCCATCCCTGTTTCCCACTCTGGCACCACCAGACGTCGCTGATTATCCAGCGTCCAGGTCATGCGTCTCGGTAATGCGCGGGACGTATCTTCCAGCACCAGCGATGGCCAGGCACGCAACACTTCTTCATTGAGGTCGGTACTCGCGGCCAGAGGATGGTCGGGACTGACCACACAACGCCAGTTGAGGGCACCCATATCCTGAAAGGCAAAACGTCCACCCACCGGGATCGCCTGGGTGGCGCCAATCGCCACATCGACCCGCCCGTCCGCTAAGGCATCCCATACACCGTTAAATACCTCGTAGCTGATGATCAATTCCATATCCGGGAAATGACGGTAAAAATCCTTTACCAGTTGTCGGGTACGCTGGGGTTTTACAATGCAATCCACGGCAATACTGAGCTGTCCGCGCCAGCCATTCGCCAGTTGCTGGCATTGCCTGCGGGTTGCCAGCATTTTTTTGATAACAGATCGCCCTTCACGCACAAAATGCTCGCCTGCAGGGGTTAACACCACCTCACGGTGCTGACGCTCAAACAACGGCACGGCCAGCCAGGTTTCCAGCTGACGCACCGTATAGCTGACGGCAGAGGGCACGCGATGTAATTCCTGCGCCGCTGCGCTGAAACTGCCATTGCGCGCGACGGCGTCCACTACTTCCAGCGCATACTCAGACCACATACTTTTGCCTTCAAAAATTTTAACAGCACTGCGCAAATTTTAGCGTTTCACAAAGAATGACGCACTCTTTTACACTCCCCGACGTTCAATCTGCCAATGAGAATTACTATGTTGTCGTCAAAAGGATTTATGCCCTATCTTGCCGTGCTCAGCATGCTCGGCTTCCTCGCTACGGATATGTATCTGCCTGCTTTTGGCGATATGCAGCGTGACTTCGCCACCGCGCCGGGCACCATCAGCGCCAGCCTCAGTCTATTTCTCGGTGGTTTTGCCTGCGCCCAGGTATTCTGGGGACCGTTGTCAGATCGCTTTGGACGTAAACCCATTTTATTGGCAGGTTTGACGATTTTTGCCCTGGGTTGCCTGGGGATGTTATGGGTGACGGACGTCAATATGATGCTGGCACTGCGCTTTGTGCAGGCGGTTGGCGTGTGCGCCGCCGCGGTCAGCTGGCAGGCACTGGTGGTCGATCGCTACCCCAAAGCCCAGGCCAATAAAGTTTTTGCTACCATAATGCCACTGGTTGCCCTTTCTCCTGCGCTGGCACCTTTGTTAGGTGCATGGCTGATGGGCCATTTCCACTGGCGCAGTATCTTTGTCGTGCTGACGATCATTGCCGTGCTGCTGGTCATCGGCACGCTGCAGCTTGCTGCGCCTAAAAAAGCCAAAGCAGATAATGCTCCGCAACCCGGCTGGCTGAATCTGCTCTCCACACGTGTCTACAGCGGCAACGTGCTGATCTACTCTGCCTGTTCTGCCAGTTTCTTTGCCTGGCTAACCGGTTCGCCGTTTATCCTGGCGTCTGCGGGTTTAACTCCCGCCGATATTGGTCTGAGCTATATTCCGCAAACCATCGCGTTTTTGATTGGTGGCTTTGGTTGCCGCGCGATGCTGAGCCGATTTCAAGGATCGCAACTGCTGTCGTGGCTGTTGGTGCTTTACAGCCTGAGCATATTAAGTCTGTTTGTCGTCGCGATGCTGCCTGCGCCTTCGTTGATTGCTCTGCTGCTGCCTTTCTGTGGCATGGCACTGGCCAATGGCGCCATTTACCCGATTGTGGTTTCCAGCGCATTAGCGCCTTTTCCGCACGCCACGGGCAAAGCCGCAGGTTTGCAAAATCTGCTGCAACTGGGTTTGTGCTTTATCGCCAGCCTGTTGGTCTCTGCCGGATTACAACAGGCGCTCTATAACACCACACTGGTGATGGTCGCCACTGTGGTGCTGGCCTGGGCTGGCTTCATCTGGCAACGCAGCTTAAACGCACAAAGTGATATTGCTCACACCTCCCGTCCCTGCGAAGATAATCACTGATGCAACGATTATCGTTAGCAAACTAACGATAACCCGTTGAATATTGACCCACGTGAGCATATACTCAGTGGGTCAGCATTTCTGCAACAAATCAATAACATAATTGCATTAATTTTAAGCGACCCTGTCGCTGGGATGGCGTCTGCACGATCTTCCTCTCTTGATTGGTGCCAGACATTTCTATTCAGATTCATACCTCTGTAAAACGTCGGATATCTGGCGCACGGATTTTCCGTGAGTTCTCTCACAGGCCTTAGGAAATTGACTATTATTTCCACAGGTTCAAATCGGAAGGGTGATGGAGAAGCTATGAGTTCATCGTGTATAGAAGAAGTGAGCCTTGAAGAAAACCACTGGTTTCGCATCGTCAACGAATTACTGGAACGCGCTGATGTTGCAGTCAATGGCACACGCCCCTGGGATATTCAGGTCAAGCATCCGGATTTTTTTAAACGTGTTTTGCAGGAAGGATCGCTAGGTCTGGGTGAAAGTTATATGGATGGCTGGTGGGATTGCGAACAATTGGATGTCTTTTTCCATCGCGTTCTGCAACAACATCTGGATAAACAACTCCCGCGTCATTTTAAAGATACCTTGCGTATTGCGGCCGCGCGTTTAACCAATTTACAGTCTAAGAAACGCGCCTGGATTGTCGGGAAAGAACATTACGATCTCGGTAACGATCTTTTTTCACTGATGCTCGATCCCTTTATGCAGTACTCCTGCGGTTACTGGAAAGACGCTGAAACACTGGAACAGGCTCAGTATGCCAAGCTGGATATGATCTGCCGCAAATTGCAGCTTGAACCCGGCATGACGTTGCTGGATATCGGCTGCGGCTGGGGCGGACTGGCTGAATTTGCCGCGCGCAATTATGGCGTCAAAGTGCATGGCGTCACCATCTCGGCTGAGCAACAGAAGTTAGCCCAGCAGCGCTGTGAAGGGCTGGACGTGACCATTTTGCTGCAGGATTACCGTGATTTGAATTTGCAGTTCGATCGCATTGTATCCGTCGGCATGTTCGAACACGTGGGGCCGAAAAACTATGCCACTTATTTTGACGTTGCCGATCGCAATCTCAAACCAGACGGCATATTTTTACTGCACACCATTGGTGCCATCACCACCGATATGAATGTGGATCCATGGATTGATAAATATATCTTCCCCAACGGGTGTTTACCGTCTGTGCGTCAAATTGCTGATGCCAGCGAGAAGCATTTTATTATGGAAGACTGGCATAATTTTGGTGCGGATTATGACACCACCCTGATGGCATGGCATGAACGATTCCAGAAGACCTGGCCGCAACTGGAAGAAAAATACGGCGATCGCTTCAAACGGATGTTTAGTTATTATCTCAATGCTTGCGCCGGCGCTTTCCGCGCGCGTGACATCCAATTGTGGCAGGTGGTATTCAGTCGCGGTAAAGAAGGTGGTTTACGCGTTGCACGGTAATCAAGGATAAGAATTTAAAAAGGCGCCGCGGCGTAATGCTTGTCAGTTAAGATCTTAATGGAGGCCGCAACGGATAACGTTGTGGCCTCTTTTTTACCGCCCTTGGGTAATGCCGCACTCTTCTTTCCGGCAGCACCAGCCCTGGAGCCATCGCCATTATCTCTTCCATTATCCGCGGTATTTTTCCCGGTGAGATGCCCGGTAGCAGGCTCAGATGACTTCTCAGATACAGTGCGGACTGCTTAAAACTCATCTGATAAGGTTCCACGCCTTTCAGGCTGTACGCCATCTGCGCCATCATGAACCTCAGAAGGTTA
>NZ_SZZZ01000032.1:0-29633 GCF_009830025.1 Pantoea sp. Taur | reverse complement strand
TCGACAGCGTCTCAGCTGTCGGCGAAGCCGATCTTGCCGCTCAGCTTATCCCACAAACCCCCGACCACTCTCTGACCCTCTTTGATAAAGGTTTTTATGCGCTGGGTCTGCTGCACGCCTGGCAGTCAGCGGGAACGGAAAGACACTGGATGTTGCCGCTGCGCAAAGGGGCACAGTACCGTGTAGTCCGTAGCTTAGGGGCCGGGCAGGAGTTGGTGGAATTACAGCTGTCGCCGCAGGCGAAGAAAAAATGGCAGGGTGCTGCAGACACGCTGACGGCAAGGCTTATCAGCAAAGAACTCAACGGAAAAACGGTTCAAATCCTGACATCCATGTGCGACCCCCTGAGGTATCCCAAAGCAGATGTCGTGGACTTATACGGCCATCGCTGGGAAATAGAGCATGGGTTCCGCGAGATGAAACAACACCTGCTGAATAATGAGCTGACGCTGAGAAGCAAAAAGCCAGAACTTGTGCGTCAGGAGCTGTGGGGCGTGGTCCTGGCCTATAACCTTCTGAGGTTCATGATGGCGCAGATGGCGTACAGCCTGAAAGACGTGGAACCTTATCAGATGAGTTTTAAGCAGTCCGCACTGTATCTGAGAAGTCATCTGAGCCTGCTACCGGGCATCTCAGGGGGAAAAATACCGCGGATAATGGAAGAGATAATGGCGATGGCGCCAGGGCTGGTGCTGCCGGAAAGAAGAGTGCGGCATTACCCAAGGGCGGTAAAAAAGAAGCCGCAACGTTATCCGCTGCGGCCTCCATTAAGATCTTAACTGACAAGCATTATGGCGCTTGCCATCCTTTTTTTATGCACGCGACCCGTGCTGTATAGAGTCAACACACACCGCACACACCGCACACACCGCACACACCGCACATGAAGCGTTCACGCAGACCTTGTTATTACGGCGTCTGAGGTACGATTTCCGATACGAAGCCTGTCGCAGAAAAAGCTATTCCCCGACCTTTCATTTCACTTTTGTTCAAGCCTCTGACAAAGTAGCGGCCCAATGGGCTGCGGGCGCAGCTGACATGCCTGTGGGAGGCAAAATGACCATCGGATCGGCCAGATGGCTGGGACTCAGCTACTTCACCTACTTCTTCTGTTATGGCATCTACTTACCTTTCTGGAGCGTCTGGCTCAAAGGCATAGGCCTGGACGCTGAAAAAATCGGCTTACTGCTCGGTTGCGGCATGGTGGCGCGATTTGTCGGTAGCCTGCTGATCGCCTCGCAGGTTAAAAACCCTTCTCAGCTGATTCTGGCGTTGCGGCTGCTGGCATTGATGACGTGCCTTTTTGCGTTAGGTTTCTGGTTTGGCGGCCAATGGTTATGGCTGTTACTGGTCATGGTGGGCTTCAACCTGTTTTTCTCGCCGTTGGTGCCGCTCAGCGATGCGCTGGCAGCGACCTGGACGCAGCAAATTGGTCTGGCTTATGGCCCGGTGCGGCTATGGGGTTCGCTGGCGTTTGTGATTAGCTCTGCGCTGACGGGGATGCTGGTGAGTGCCTGGTCATCACAGGCGATTCTGGCACTGCTAAGTGTGGGCTTGCTGGCCATGCTTAGCGGCATGATGTTAGTACCCAAAACCCGGCCACAAGGTGATGCGCGGCAGGGGGCAAGCGGCGGTTGGACGGCGTGGCGCGATATGCTACGGGAGAACGCGGTCTGGCGCTTTATGTTATGCGTGACGCTAATGCAGGGGGCACATGCAGCTTATTATAGCTTCAGTGCTATCTGGTGGCAGGAAGCAGGCTATTCCGCATCGGTGATTGGCTATCTATGGTCGTTGGGCGTAGTGGCGGAAATCGTCATCTTCGCGCTGAGTAATCGTCTGTTCCGTCGCTGGAGTGCCCGCGACTTGCTGCTGCTTTCTTGCTGCTGTGCGTTAGTGCGCTGGGTGATGCTGGGATCCAGCACTGCGCTGCCGCTGCTCATTGCTGCTCAGATTTTGCATTGTGGCAGCTTCACCGTATGCCATTTGGCAGCGATGCGCTTTATTGCCGCGCGCAAAGGGGCCGAGGTGATTCGGTTGCAGTCGCTTTACTCTGCACTGGCGATGGGCGGCGGGATTGCCGTGATGACGATGATCAGCGGTGTGCTGTTTACCCATTTACAGGGACATCTGTTCTGGGTGATGGCACTGGTGGCGCTTCCTGCATTGTTCCTTCGTCCGCGCGCTGCTTAAGCTTCCAGCAGTTGACGAATGCGCTGCTGCTGATGGTAGCTCAGCGGCAGCTCGGCGTGGATCAGCGGCGGTGAAAACAACGGTAACGATGTGGCGTAGGGTGTGATTACCAGCGCCACGTCACGCGGTGCACCTTCTCGTTGAAAGTGCAGCATATCCTGATAAGTGATGTTGATTGGCAGCAGCGTTATCTCGCGGATTTGCTGCTCCAGTAATTGTTCCATTGCCGCATCCGCGCCGGTCAACAGCAGTACCTGCTTCTCCTGCAGTGCGCTATCCTGCATCAGCCAGGCACCGAACAACACTGCCACCAGACTCACTTCCTCCGCGCTGAATTCCGTGCCGAAATCACTGCTAAAGTGATAGAGCGCGCGTTCGGTGGTGCGCAGTAAACGTGGATAAAGACGCGCCACGTCCAATGCCACACTGTTATCAATCCCAATGGCAAAGTGACTGCGATCCAGCGCTTGCGCCAGATGCGTGAATAATTGCAATTTCAGCTCGTGCTGATTTTTGACGCGTGTCTGCGCCAGCTGTTCAAAACGGGCGATTAACGCTTCGACGGCCAGCATGAGCTGCTGCGCCTGGTGGTCTTCAAGCTGATTCCCATCCGGCGCATGAATCAAACTGAACAGCAGCGTCCAGAAGTCGGTTTCGCTAACGTCCGGCGCTAAATGGCAGCGTTTCTGCCAGTGGTGAATCACATCATCTGCGGCAGCACGCTCGGTTTTTGTTGCCAGCCATGCCCGCTGTTTCTCATTGAACAGCGCATTTTGCCGTTGGCACAGCGCGTACTTCATAAAAATTTGCAGAAACAGGCGATCGCGCGGCGTGAAATCGCGGCTTAGTCGCAGACTACAATGTTGAATTAACGCCTGCAGATTGGTTTCATCCCACAGCGCCTTTTCGATATTGAGGACTTTCAGGCGCTGACGCAGCACGGGAGCAAAATGTTCGCAGACGAAATCCTGCGACAGGCGCAGCGCGCGTCGCAGCCAATGGAGCAGGCAGAGCCGCCTGTCCAGTTCCGTCCCATGTATGCGGAAGCTGCCATCCACCATCTGGTGTAACTCCAGTTGATGGAAGCGCTGTATCTCATCACCGACATCCGCGATATCCTGTCGGGCAACGACAGGATCAACACCATTTAACTGGCAGAGCTTTTCAAGCGTTAGCGCGGGAGCAGGCAGAAACAGTAGCAATAGCAGATGGCAACGACGCTGGGCACGGCTGAAGAGTGGTGCAGATGAAGGTGCAGAACTCATCAATAGTATTATCCGCGGGTCATTTTTGAGCTAAGAATAGCTAACTCCACGCGGTAACCCTGCACTTTGTCGTGACTTTTGCTCAGAGCTTTTAGGCGGGTCACAGTTTTTCTGGGCCAGTATAATCTTCACTTGAGAATTGTTACTTTATAACACATGAAAATTGCACTCATTCCTTTTACGCTGTTGTTCAGCGCTGCAGCCTGGTCTCATCCGCACAGCTTTATCGATATGAAAAACGAGTTCGTCAGCGAAAACGATCACCTGACAGGCATGAAAATGGTGTGGACCATGGATGAAATTACTTCAGCCGATCTGCTTTACGATGCCGGCAAAGCGAAACCCGGTGACGTGGTATGGAAAAAGCTGGCGGCGCAGGTGATGGCGAACGTGTTGGGGCAACATTACTTCTCAGAGGTATGGCAGGACAAAACGCGGGTGAAGTTCCTGAATTTGCCCAAAGAGTACAATTTGTCGCGCAACGGCAACAAAGCGGTGCTGGAGTTTATTGTGCCGTTTGGCGAACCACAGTCGCTGAGTGCGAAACAGTATCGTATTCAGACCTTCGACCCGAGCTACTTTGTTGATATGTATTACGATAACCCACAGGCATTAACCATGGACGACGGCGTAAAAGCACACTGCCAGATAGACTTACATACCCCCAAACCGGATGACTCGCTCAAGCAATATGCGCTGTCGCTGGATAAAGCCGATGCGCCGCCGGAAGACATGGATCTCGGCCAGCAATTCGCGCAGACGGTGACCCTGACATGTCATTGATTTCTCTGCCTTCTCGTTCACGCAGACTGTGGCCGCTTTGGTTGCTGGCCATAGTGATGCTTGCTGCCGGATATACCCTGTGGCAGCACTGGTCGCAAATTTTGCTGCAAAGCGTGTTATGGCAGAAAGTCCTCAATCGCGAAATGACCCAACTCCTGCAACAAGTCGCTGACCAGCCTCAGCAGGCGGGCGTGACTTTAATGCTTTTTAGCCTGGCTTATGGTGTGCTGCACGCGCTGGGCCCAGGGCACGGCAAAGTGGTGATCAGCACCTTCCTGGCGACGCATCCCGCGAAGCTGAAAACCAGCATGAAACTGACGCTACTGGCCGCACTGTTACAAGGCGGTGTGGCGATTGGTTTGGTCACAGTGATGCTGGTGGTATTGCAAACCTCATCGCGGCAAATGCATCTCGGCAGTTACTGGCTGGAGAAGGGCAGTTATCTGCTGGTGATGGCGTTGGGCGTGTGGGTCGGCTGGCGCGCCTTGCGCGCTCTTTATCAGGGATTGCGTCCTGCGCCGCAAAAAATGCAGATCCGCGCCATTCGCCCGCATCATCAGCATGATGAACATTGCGGGTGCAGTCACGCCCATTTGCCCAGCGCGGAACAGATGGAGCAGGCAGTGAGTGGCAAAACTCAGGCGCTGGTGGTGCTATCCATGGGCATGCGTCCCTGTTCTGGTGCCATCATGATGTTGCTATTTGCCAAGGTGATTGGCGTTTATGCGTGGGGCGTGGCTTCTGCCATTGCGATGGCCATCGGTACCGCCGTGACGGTGTCTGCAATGGGTTTGTTAGTTCAGCGTTCGCGTCGCCTGGCCGAGAAGTTGGGCGCGGCAAACGGCGATTCTCAACGGGCGAAAGTCGTTATGTCTGCACTGGCGTTAACGGGCGGGGTAGTGCTGATGCTCGCGGGATGGTTACTGTGGCAAAGCGCACAGCCGATGATGAGTAGCGGGTTACGACCGTTTTAACGGCGTAAAAAAAGGCGGATATGATATCCGCCTTTTTCGTGCTTAGCGCTTCAGCGCTTCGCTCAGTTCTTCACGCATGGTCGCCAGCATGGCTTTCACAACGCGTGGGTTACCTGCAACGATGTTACCTGACATCATGTAGCCATGGTTGCCGGTGAAGTCTGTCACCAGGCCGCCCGCTTCACGCACCAGCAGTTCTCCCGCAGCGAAATCCCATGGCTTCAGACCTATCTCGAAGAAACCGTCCACGCGGCCAGCGGCCACGTAAGCCAGATCCAGCGCAGCAGAACCGGTGCGACGGAAATCAGCACACTGAGTGAACAGTTTGCCGACGATGTTGATGTAAGGGGTTGCGTGCTGTTTCAGCTTGAACGGGAAGCCGGTTGCCAGGATGGTGCCATCCAGGTCACGCGCGGTGCTGCCACGCAGACGGTAGCCATTCAGCTGTGCGCCCTGACCGCGAACAGCGGTGAACAGTTCGTTGCGCATTGGATCGTAAACCACAGCCACTTCGGTGCGGCCTTTGATGCGCACTGCGATTGAAACTGAGAAGTGTGGTAAACGTTTAATGAAGTTGGTGGTGCCATCCAGCGGATCGATTACCCATTGAATGTCCTGATCGTCACCCGCCAGTTCACCGCTTTCTTCGGTGATGATGGAGTGCTGCGGGTAGGATTTGCGAATCACTTCGACAATCAGACGTTCTGCGTCGCGGTCAACATTGGTAACGAAGTCGTTGCTGCCTTTCTGGCTGGCTTCGACAGCGTCCGGGGTTTCATAATTCTTGGCAATTAAATTTCCGGCCTTGCGCGCTGCGCGCACGGCGATGTTGAGCATCGGATGCATCGGTATCTCTCGCTGGATGTTAAAGAACGGGTGAAAACGGCGCGGAGTATATCAGGGTGTTCAGCAAATGTCCTGCTTTTATGCTAGGCTACGCGCCATCATTTTCTCACCGCTCACTATTATGCTGCAAAATATCCGAATCGTACTGGTTGAAACCTCGCACACTGGCAACATGGGCTCTGTTGCTCGCGCCATGAAAACCATGGGCTTAACCAATCTTTATCTGGTCAACCCGCTGGTCAAACCTGACTCGCAGGCCATCTCTCTTGCCGCCGGCGCCAGCGATGTGATTGGCGATGCAAAAATCGTGGATACGCTGGACGAAGCGATTGCGGGCTGTAGCCTGGTTGTCGGCACCAGCGCGCGTTCCCGTTCGCTGCCCTGGCCGATGCTGGATTCGCGTGAATGCGGTATCAAAAGCGTGGAAGAGGGCCAGCAGGCACCGGTTGCACTGGTGTTTGGTCGTGAACGTGTGGGCCTGACCAACGAAGAGTTGCAGAAGTGCCACTATCACGTCGCCATTCAGGCAAATCCGGAATACAGCTCGCTGAACCTGGCGATGGCAGTGCAGATCATTGCTTACGAAGTGCGTATGGCATGGCTGGATGCGCAGGAGAAAGCCAGCCCACAACCGCAAGAAGAAGAATCCCCTTATCCTTTGGTGGACGATCTGGAGCGCTTCTATCAACACATTGAGAAGATGATGCTGGAGAGCGGCTTTATCCGCGAAGGCACCCCGAGCCAGGTGATGAGCAAACTGCGCCGTCTCTACACCCGCGCGCGCCCGGAACGTGATGAACTCAATATCCTGCGGGGTATGCTGGCTTCGTTCCAAAAGCCTAAAGGTGATAAGGGTAATAGTTGAGTAAAACAGTTGGTTAAATAGTTGAGTAAATTACTTGGTTAAATAGTTGACCGTTTTACTCAGGAATGGCAGACTGGCGTCAATTCATCAGATAGCCCGCCGATACCCGGACGGACGCTTACGAGGTTGTATGCTATGAGACTGACATCCAAAGGACGTTATGCCGTAACCGCTATGCTGGACGTTGCACTGCACTCAAACGAGGGCCCGGTGCCGCTGGCTGACATTTCTGAGCGTCAGGGCATTTCGCTCTCCTATCTGGAGCAGTTATTCTCACGTCTGCGTAAGCACGGTTTAGTGGCCAGCGTTCGTGGTCCAGGTGGCGGTTATTTGTTAGGTAAAGATGCTGGCGCGATTGCCGTTGGCGCGGTGATCACGGCGGTTGACGAATCTGTTGATGCCACCAAGTGCCAGGGCAAAGAAGGCTGCCAGGGCGGCGAGCGCTGCCTGACTCACGTCTTGTGGCGTGACCTGAGCGAACGCATCAGCGAATTCCTCAACAACATCACGCTGGCTGAACTGGTAAACAACCAGGAAATCCTGGATGTGGCAGATCGTCAGAACATGAACGACACTCGCCGCTTCCAGCAGCATCGTATGCAGGAAACCATCAACGTTAATCTGCGTGCTTAATCCGCTCCCCTTCAGCCCTTGCTGTTCACACAGCCGGGGCTGAATCGTGCTATAAAGACGTATGATTTTTTATACGGAGTTTTAGCGCAATGAAATTACCGATCTACCTGGATTACGCAGCGACAACGCCTGCCGATCCGCGTGTCGCCACCAAAATGATGCAGTTTCTGACTTTGGATGGCACCTTCGGTAACCCCGCTTCCCGTTCTCACCGTTTTGGCTGGCAGGCTGAAGAAGCCGTTGATGTGGCGCGCAATCAGATTGCAGAGCTGGTCAATGCCGATCCGCGTGAAATCGTTTTTACTTCCGGTGCGACCGAAGCTGATAACCTCGCCATTAAGGGCGCGGCTCAATTCCATCAGGCGCGCGGCAAACACATTATTACCAGTCAAACTGAGCACAAAGCAGTGCTGGATAGCTGCCAGCAACTGGAGCGTGAAGGTTTCGACGTCACCTATCTGCAACCCGGCAGCGATGGCATTGTCACGCCTGCGATGCTGGAAGCCGCACTGCGCGATGACACGGTGCTGGTCTCTCTGATGCATGTGAATAACGAAACCGGCGTGATTCAGGATATCGCCGCGTTCGGAGCCTTGTGCCGCGCGCGTGACATCCTGTTTCATGTTGATGCCACCCAAAGCGTCGGCAAATTGCCGATTGATGTTGCGGCACTGCCGGTGGATCTGATGTCGTTTTCAGCGCATAAAATCTACGGTCCGAAAGGCATTGGTGCGCTGTGGGTGCGTCGTAAACCTAAATTACAGATCGATGCGCAGATGCACGGCGGCGGTCATGAACGCGGTATGCGATCCGGTACCTTGCCGGTGCATCAAATCGTGGGCATGGGCGAAGCGTATCGCGTTGCACGTGAAGAGATGAGCAGTGAAATGGCGCGTCTCGCAGCCATGCGCCAACGTCTGTGGCACGGCATCAGCCAGTTAGAGAATGTGAATATTAACGGTTCGCTTGAGCAGGGTGCACCGAATATCCTCAACCTCAGTTTTGCTCAGGTTGATGGCGAATCGCTGATTATGGCGCTGAAAGATCTGGCGCTGTCGTCCGGTTCTGCCTGTACCTCGGCCAGTCTCGAACCCTCTTATGTACTGCGCGCCATGGGCGTTGAGCAGGAGCTGGCACACAGCTCGCTGCGCTTCTCGCTAGGACGCTTCACTACCGAAGAGGAAATTGACTATGCCATTGAGCTGGTCAATAAAGCGGTAAGCCGTTTACGGGCATTAACGCCCGCCACGTCCCGCTAATTCATGCACCCCTTGCGCCGGTTCTGGCGTAAGGTGACACCTAACGCAAACGGAGCCACGCGATGACAACACAACCGATGACAATTACGCTCAGCTCCCAGGCCGCCGATGCGCGCTGGGGTGAAAAAGCACTGCTGAGCAGCACTGAAAGTGGCATGACCCTTCACCTGACTGGCGCCGATGCGCTGATGAGCATCCAGCGCGCGGGGCGTAAGTTGGACGGTCAGGGGATTCGCCACGTAGCCCTGAGCGGCGAAGAGTGGGATTTAGAGAAGTGCTGGGCATTCTGGCAAGGCTATCGCAGCCCGAAAGGCAAGCGCCAGGTAGAGTGGCCAGCATTAAGCGAAAACGATCAAACAGAATTTGATCGTCGTCTGAAGATTGTTGACTGGGTGCGCGACACCATCAACTTACCAGCGGAAGATCTGAGTCCGGAACAACTAGCGCACAGCGCGATCGATCTGATCAGCGAAGTGGGCGGTGACGCAGTGAGCTATCGCATCACCAAAGGTGAGGATCTGCGCGAGCAGGGTTATGCCGGTATTCACACCGTGGGCCGCGGTTCAACCCGCGCACCTGTGCTGCTGGCGCTCGACTTCAACCCAAGCGGCGATGAAAATGCGCCGGTATACGCTTGTCTGGTCGGAAAAGGCATCACCTTTGATACCGGTGGTTACAGCCTGAAGCAGAGCGCGTTTATGGATTCGATGAAATCCGATATGGGCGGCGCAGCAACGGTGACTGGCGCGCTGGCGCTGGCGATTGCGCGTGGCCTGAAGAAACGTGTGAAGCTGTTCCTGTGCTGTGCTGACAACATGGTGAGCGGTAACGCGTTCCGTCTCGGCGACATCATTCGCTATCGTAACGGTAAAACCGTGGAAGTGATGAACACCGATGCGGAAGGGCGCCTGGTGCTGGCTGATGGCCTGATTGATGCCAGCGAGCAAAATCCTGAGTTACTGATCGATGCAGCAACTCTGACCGGTGCAGCGAAAACGGCGCTGGGCAACGATTATCACGCCCTGTTTACCTTTGACGATGTCCTGGCGGAATCTCTGTTGGGCAGTGCAACCGGTGAAAACGAAGCCTTCTGGCGTCTGCCGCTGGCGGAGTTCCATCGCAGCCATCTGCCGTCAAACTTTGCCGATCTGAACAATATCGCGAGTCCGGCACATGCAGCAGGCGCCAGCAGCGCGGCGGCGTTCCTCTCTTACTTCGTTAGCAAGTATCAGCAGGGTTGGCTGCACATTGACTGTTCTGCCACTTACCGTAAAAGCGCGGTGGATCAGTGGTCAGCGGGTGCCACCGGTCTGGGTGTGCGCACTATTGCCAATCTGTTACTGAAATAAAATCGGTGCGCATGAGTGCGCACCTTACGTTGGGTCGCAGAGAGATGTGTAACCTACGTCAGGCCGCCATTGATGTGCATGCACCTTTCGTCTGGTCGCCATTGATGTGCATCCTTCATCAGTATTGTGTAGGGTCGTCATTTATGGCGACCGAACAGCGCTTAAGCGGCAAACCTCATGCATGAGCTTGCCGTTTTTTTGGAACTTGATAAATGAGCAATCGTCTTGAAGAGGTGTTAAAGCTGGCCGCCACTGAGCCTGCGCACCGTCCGGAATTCTTTCAACTGCTGCTGGAATCTGACATTTGGGTGCCAGGTGAAAGCCCTGCAGAGCAGTTTGATGCCACCTCGCCTGTGGAATTGCTGCATTGGGAAAAAGAGGGTGGCGGCAGCGTTATCCCGTTCTTCACCTCAGAAGAGGCGATGGGCGAAGCAATTAAAGAAGAGCAGCCTTATCTGCGCCTGCCCGCGCGCACGCTGTTCGAAATGACCCTGGGTGAGAGTTTATTCCTCAATCCTAAGCTGCCAGCCGGTAAAGAGTTTTCACCGGGTGAGATTGCCCATTTGATCGGTGAAGAGGGTAGTGCGCTGAGTCAGCAAACGGTGTTGGAAGGCGGCCATGCGCTGCTTCTGTCGGAAGTGGCTGAACCGCCCGCGCAGATGATTGATTCACTGACGCAGCTGTTTGCCAAATATAAGCAGGTGCGTCGTGCTTACATCGCCAGCATTCGTGAGAATGCTATGGAAGAGCCCAATTTGCTGATCGGTATCGAAGCCGATAGCAATATTGATGAGATTATTCAGGCGGCAGGCAGCGTGGCAACCGATACGCTGGCGGATGATGCACCGATTGATATCTGCGAAGTGGTGGTCGACGAGAAAGGCGTCAGCCACTTCTTCACCGCCCATATCACGCCATTTTATGAACGTCGCTGGGGCAGTTTCCTGCGCGACTTTAAAGGCAGTCAGCGGATTATCTAAAAATCGCTAGCTGCGGTGCAATTGATTGCGCATCTGACAGCCATCGTTCGGCTTAAGATACGCGCGATAAATCGCGCCGCTACGGATCGCACTTATCGGGTAGCGGCGCAATTTATTGCGCGGTAGTCAAATCATCATTAGCAGGCGCAGAAGTTTGTTCTGCAACCCCCTTCATTGCCATGCTCAGCAGTTTAATCGGCTAGCTAAACTTTATTTCTCTATCGGTAAATCGTCGCGGCTGCCCCATTCACCCCATGAGCCGTCATACAGCGTGACGTCACGCACGCCCAGCGACGTCAGCGCCAGAATCACCACCACTGCCGTCACACCCGAACCGCAGCTGGCGATAATGGGTTGATCCAGTTGAATACCTGCTTTTTCAAACAAATCGCGCAGTTCAGCCGCTGGTTTCAGCTCGCCGTTCACCACCAGATTGTTCCACGGCATATTCAGGCTATTCGGGATGTGTCCGCGCAGCAGACCGGGTCGAGGCTCATCGACTTCAGCATTGAAGCGGTTAGCCGCTCGGGCATCAACGATCTGCGCGCCGCCCTCATGGCTGATCAACAACACATCGGTCAAACGTTTCACCAGCCCCTGATCGTAATGGGCTTCGAACTCGCCTTCTGGCAGATCAACCGGACCCGAAGCGACATCAAAACCTGCCGCTTTCCAGCCCTGCAAACCGCCCGCTAAAATCGACACGTTGACGCAGCCAAAGGCGCGCAACATCCACCATGCACGGGGTGCAGAGAACAGGTTACCCTCGTCATACACCACCAGATGTTTATCCTGATTAACACCCAGTTCGCGCATCGCCACGGCAAAAGCTTCCGGGCGCGGCATCATATGCGGGTAAGCGCTGGTGTGATCGGACAAAGCTTCGATATTGAAATAAGGCGCATCGGGCAAATGCCCTGCCAGATATTCCGCCTGGATATCACGCACCGCTTCCTGACCTGGCGGCAACATGCGCGCATCTAATACCTGCAACGTTTCATCGGTGTAATGCTCTTTTAACCAATCGGCAGAGACAAACAGGGGAGCTGTCATCGCAACAACCTCTTCTCAATCATCGGAAAATGGAAAGAGCCAGTGTCCGGGAATGTGAACGCTATCTCAAGGGTATCGTTGCTAAAGTGAGTAGGTTGATGTGAAATTGCGCAGCACACTATTTTAACCTTTGGGGCTGGTGAGGGACTTACCATGGCAAAACGCGTTAATCGACTGCTGCTCAGCGTGCTGATCGGCGGAACACTATTGGGCGGCGCTTTGCTGCCTGCGCAGGCTGAGGATACGCCTGTGGTGCAAAATGCGGCGAAAACGATCTCGGTGATCGACCTTTCCGAGCTGCAACTGGATGGCGCATCAGCACTGGTGCTGAGTTTCAATACCGCCATCGATAGCAAACAGGACTTGAATGCGCGGGTCCATATCAGCGATGAGAAAAGCGGCAAGGTCGATGGCGGCTGGGAACTGGCGCAGAATGGCAAGGCGCTACGCTTCCGCCATCCTGAACCGTCGCGCAAATTAACGGTGACCGTCGATGCTGGCCTCAAGGCCGCCGATGGCAGTACCTTATCCAGCCCTTTCAGCCAGACGCTGACTACCCGTGATATCCAGCCGATGGTGGGCTTCGCCAGCCGCGGATCGCTGCTGCCGCTGCGCCTGACGCAGGGATTACCGGTGCTGGCACTCAATGTGAACAACATTGATGTCGATTTCTTCCGGGTAAAAAGTGCCGCCCTGGCCGATTTTCTCGCCCAGTGGAATTACGGTAACAACCTGTCGTACTGGGAATCACGCGACCTGCTTAAAAATGCCGATCTGGTCTACAGCGGACGTTTTGATCTCAATCCGGCCCGCAACACGCGTGAGAAGATGCAGCTGCCGCTCAGCGATGTGGATGCGCTCAAGCAGCCCGGTGTTTATCTGGCGGTGATGAAACAGGCCGGAACCTACAATTACACACAGCCAGCAACCCTGTTTACGCTCAGCGACATTGGTTTATCGCTGCATAGCTTCCCGGATCAACTGGAACTCTTTACGCAAAGCCTCGCCAATGGCGCACCGCTAGTTGACGTCAATGTGCAACTGCTGGACGAGAAAGGCCAACAGTTGGCGAGTGGCACCAGTGACAGCAATGGCCATCTGCGTCTGCCCGCCAACGCCAAAGGCAAGTTGCTGCTGGCAACGCAGAAAGGGCAAACCTCTCTGATCGATCTCAATCGTCCGGCGTTGGATCTGGCCGAATTCCCGATTGATGGTCCGCAGGGTTACGATAAACAGTTCTTCCTGTTCGGCCCGCGCGATCTCTATCGCCCCGGTGAAACGGTGATCGTTAATGCGCTGCTGCGTGATGCCGATGGCAAGCCGTTGCCGCCACAACCGGTCAAAGCCGAAGTGGTGCAGCCTAATGGTGAAGTCACCCAGACCTTTGTCTGGCAGCCGGAGAACGGTGTGTACCAGCAGCGCTTTGCTCTTCCGGCTTCAGCCATGACCGGTGAATGGACGCTGCGCATCAACAGTGGTGATAACCAGCCGCGCAACTGGTCGTTCCATGTCGAAGATTTCCTGCCAGAACGGATGGCGCTGGCATTGAGCAACAGCGAACAGCCGCTGGCACCGGACGCCTCAGTGACCTTTGATGTCGAGGGCCGTTATCTGTATGGCGCACCAGCGGCGGGCAATGAGTTGCAGGGGCAGCTGTTCCTGCGGCCAGCGCGTGAAGCTGTGGCAGCGCTGCCAGGCTATCAATTTGGCGATATCACTGAAGATCTGAAGCGCAGTCTCGATGACGTTGATGAAAAGCTGGATGAGAACGGCAAACTGCAGCTCAACGTGGAAAGCAGCTGGGCAGAAAGTCATTCGCCGCTAAACCTGATACTGCAAGCCAGCCTGCTGGAAACCGGTGGGCGTCCGGTGACACGTCGCGCGACTCAATCGATCTGGCCCGCGCCTGCACTGCCGGGTATCCGTCCACTGTTTAACAGTGAGTCAGTTTATGACTATCGCACCGATCGTTACCGCGATGAGCCGACTGTACCTGAAAACGGCCTGGCGGAATTTGATGTGGTGTATGCCAATCCGCAAGGCGAAAAACTGGCGGCGCAGGATCTGGATGTGCGCCTGATCCATGAACGCCGTGACTACTTCTGGAGCTTCTCAGACAGCGAAGGGTGGCAGTCGCGTTATGACCAGAAGGATCTGCAGGAAGACGAGCAGCGCATCACTATTGCCGCAGGCGGCAGCCAGAAAATCAGCTTCCCGGTGGAGTGGGGCACCTATCGTCTGGAAGTGCATGCGGGCGAGAACATTGTCAGCAGCGTGCGTTTCAATGCGGGCTACTGGTGGCAGGACAACACCGACGGCACCGGCGCGTTACGTCCCGATCAGGTCAAACTGAAAATCGATAAAAGCGCCTACCAACCGGGTGATACTGCAAAAGTGCAGGTGGAATCACCGGCTGCCGGTAAAGGCTATCTGATGGTGGAATCCAGCAGTGGCACACTGTGGTGGCAGCCGTTGGACGTGCCCGCGGGTGGCGCAACCATTGATGTGCCCATAAATGAAAGCTGGAAGCGTCACGATCTCTATCTGAGCGCAATTGTGGTGCGTGATGGCGATAAAGCCAACGGCACCACACCAAAACGCGCAGTGGGTCTGCTGCATCTGCCGATGGCGACAGAAGCGCGACGTCTCAATCTGGCGATCGATGCGCCCGAAAAAATCCGCCCTGAGCAGACGATAAAAGTGAAGGTGAAAGCCAGCCGTGAAGGCGGTGAGTTGCCTAAACAGGTTCAGGTCTTGCTGTCAGCGGTGGACAGCGGCGTGTTGAGCATCACTGATTACAAAACGCCAAATCCGTGGGACGCGTTCTTTGGCCGCAAGCGTTACAACGCCGATCAATATGATGTCTACGGTCAGCTTATCGAAGGCGGTGGCAAGCTGGCGGCACTGCGCTTTGGTGGTGACGGCGATGATGCCGATGCGCTGTCGCGCGGCGGTAAGAAGCCGGTCACTGATGTGCAGATCGTCGCACAACAGCTGCAGCCGGTGACGCTGGATGCCAACGGCGAAGGCACCATCGATCTCCCGATTCCGGCCTTTAATGGCGAGTTACGCTTGATGGCGCAGGTATGGAGTGCTGACAGCTTCGGCTCAGCGGAGCGCAAAATGGTGGTGGCCGCGCCGCTCATCAGTGAACTGGCGACGCCGCGCTTTATGGCCAGCGGTGACCAGTCGACGCTGGCGCTCGATCTCACCAACCTGACCGATCAGCCGCAGACGTTAAACGTCGACGTAACCACGCAGGGCCTGATCGCCCTGAACGGCACTGTCACTTCTAGCGTGCAACTGGCGAAAGGTGCGCGCACGACCTTGCAAATCCCGGTTAAAGCCCAGGGCGCCTTTGGTGAGGGGGCGGTGCAGCTCAAAGTCTCTGGCATGAGTCTGCCAGGTGAAACGCTGGAGCCCAGCGAGCGTAAATGGACCATCGGCGTGCGTCCGGCTTATCCCGCCCAAACCCTGAGTTTCGACAACGTGATGCAAACGGGCAAAAGCTGGCAGGTGGTGGCAAGTGCCTTTAACGGCCTGCAAAAGGATACGCTGACCGGACAGTTGTCGCTGAGTAATCGTCCGCCGCTGAATATCGCCAGCTTTATCAGCCAGCTGTATGCCTATCCCTACGGCTGCCTTGAGCAGACCGCCAGCGGCATCTGGCCATCGGTGTTCACCAACAAAGCACAGTTGGATGTGCTGGGTATCAAAACCAGCACCGACGAGGCACGCCGGGCATCGATTGCCACCGGTATTGCGCGCCTGGCGGGTATGCAGCGCGGTAATGGCAGCTTTGGTTTGTGGAGCAAAGAGAGTCAGGAGGAGTTCTGGCTGACGGCTTACGTCACCGATTTCCTGCTGCGCGCCAGTGAAGCGGGCTACAGCGTGCCGGAAGGGGTGATCAGCCGCGCCGATGAACGCTTGCTGCGCTATCTGCAGGACCCGGCACAGATAGAAACCAGCTGGAGCAGCGATGCCGATGGATTGCGTTTCAGTGTGCAAGCTTACGCCGGGCTGGTATTAGCAAGACAGCAACAGGCGCCGCTCGGTGCATTGCGTGCACTGTACGACAAGCGTGAGCAGGCAAAATCAGGTCTGGCGCTGGTGCAACTGGGTGTGGCGCTGAAACTGATGGGTGATCAACAGCGTGCGCAGTTGGCGCTGGCACAGGGCATCGGGCTGGAGCGCAAACCCAACAGTTGGTTGGGTGATTACGGCAGCCCGGTGCGTGACCGCGCGCTGATTCTTGCGCTCATCACAGAAAACCAACTGCTGCCCGATATGCAGGGGCCATTACTGATTGATCTGGCGAAAGCGGTGCATGGTCAGCGCTGGTTCTCCACCCAGGAAAACAATGCGCTGTTCCTCGCCGCTCGCACCTTGCAGCAGCACAAAGGTGAACAGTGGCAAGCCACATTGCAGGGCAGAAGCGAACCGCTGAGCAGCAATCAGACGCTGAACATGGGGATCAGCGAAGATCAGCTACGTCAGGGCTTGTCGGTGAAAAGCGACAATACTTCGCCGCTTTACGGCACGCTCAATGTGGTGGGTTATCCGCAAGCAGCACCGTCGCCGATCAGCAACGTGCTGAAGATCACCCGCGAGTATTTCACCCTCGACGGTAAGCCTGCCGACCTCACCAGCCTGAAAAGTGGTGAATTGTTGGTGGTGCGGTTGAAAGTGGCGGCCAGCGAGCGGGTGAGCGATGCGCTGGTGGTGGATTTGCTGCCGGCGGGGCTGGAACTGGAAAACCAGAACCTGAGTGACAGTAGCGCCAGCCTGGGCGACAGCGCCGATGCACTGAAAGAGAGCATGATGGATATGCAACAAGCCAACATCAAACACATTGAGTTCCGTGATGACCGCTTCGTTGCGGCACTGGCGCTGGATGGCTACACACCAGCCACGTTGCTGTATCTGGCACGCGCGGTGACGCCGGGTAGCTATCGTCTGCCGCCTCCGCAGGTCGAATCAATGTATGTGCCGGAGTGGCGCGCGATTGGCACCACGCCGGAAAAACTGAATGTGCGCTAAGCGGTAATGAAAAAAGGGCATGCACTGAAGCGGTGGCGCTGGCTGCCGCTTTTTTTACTGCTGCTGTTAGCGAGCCTGTGGCTGCTGGATCGACTGGATCCTTTGCCGCTGCAGGAAGTGCAACCTGCACGTGTGGTGGTCGCGGAGGATGGCACGCCGCTGTGGCGCTTTGCCGACAAGCAAGGCGTCTGGCGCTATCCGGTGACGCTGGAGGAGGTCTCGCCCGACTATATTCAGGCGCTGCTCACTTACGAAGATCGCTGGTTCTGGCATCATCCCGGCATCAATCCGATGGCGATCGTGCGCGCCATCGGTCAAAACCTGCTGCATCACGGCATTGTGTCAGGCGGCAGCACGCTAACGATGCAGGTAGCGCGATTGATCGACCCACAACCGCGTACCTTAACCGGTAAAATGATTCAAGCCTGGCGCGCGCTACAGCTGGAGTGGCACTTATCCAAGCGCGACATTCTCACACTCTATCTTAATCGTGCGCCGTTTGGCGGCACGGTGGAAGGCATTGGCGCAGCAAGCTGGATGTGGCTGGGTAAGCCGCCATCTCAGCTCACCAAAGGTGAAGCAGCGTTGCTCGCCGTGCTGCCACAGGCCCCGAGCCGTCTGCGCCCGGACCGCTGGCCGCAACGTGCGGAAGCGGCGCGCAATAAAGTGCTGGATCGACTGGCAGAATATCATGTGTGGTCGGCGCAGGATGTGGCGGATATTAAACAGGAAGCGGTGTGGTTGCCGCCGCGACAAACGCCGCAAATGGCACCGTTGCTGGCACGCCGCCTGCTGTCGCTCTCTCCCGACAACAAAATTACCTCGACCATTGATGTGTCGCTGCAGCGCGAGCTGGAGAGTCTGGCGTCAGCGATGAAAACCCAGTTGCCGCCACGCACCTCGCTGGCGCTGCTGGTAGTGGATCATCAGGATATGAAAGTGCGTGGCTATGTTGGCTCGGTGTCATTCACTGACGACAGTCGCTTTGGTCATGTCGATATGATCTCCAGCGTGCGATCGCCGGGATCGGTGTTAAAACCTTTTGTTTATGGCATGGCGTTGGATGATGGACTGATCCACGGTGAATCACTGCTGCAGGATGTGCCGCGCCGTTTCGGTGATTATCGCCCCGGAAACTTTGACTCCGGTTTTCATGGTCCGGTAAGTGCCAGCGAGGCGCTGGAGCGGTCGCTGAACCTGCCAGCGGTGCAGTTATTGGATGCGCTTGGACCCAAAACGGTGGCGGCGCGGTTACGCAATGTCGGCTTGAATCTGCGCTTCCCAGCAGGGGCCGAACCCAATCTTTCACTGGTGCTCGGCGGCACGGGTGCGCGGCTGGATGAGATTGTCGCGGCTTATAGCGCTTTTGCCCGTCAGGGGAATGCCGCCCAGCTGCGCTGGTTGCCCAATCAGCGATTACAAGAGCGGCCATTGCTTTCGCCGGGCGCAGCCTGGATTGTGCGACATATTCTGGCGGGCGAAGCGCTGCCATCCGCGGCCATTCCTGATATTGCACCACTGGCCTGGAAAACTGGCACCAGTTACGGCTATCGCGATGCCTGGACTATCGCTATTACGCCGCGCTATTTAATTGGCGTATGGGTCGGCAGACCGGATGCCACACCGGTTGCCGGGCAGTTTGGTTTTGCCTCTGCGGTACCGGTGATGAATCAGGTTAACAACCTGCTGGCGGGGCATATGCCGCTGCACGGCGTACCGCGCGATCCGCGGCCGAAGAGCGTCAGCGCCATGATCATTTGCTGGCCCGGAGGACAACCTTTGCCGCAGGGCGACGAAAACTGCCGCCAGCGCCGCCAAAGCTGGATACTGAATCAAACCGTGCCACCGACACTATTGGCGCCCGGCCAGGAAGGTGTGAATGGTCTACGTCAACGTTATTGGATCAACCCTCAGGGCTTACGCGTGGCGGCAGATTGCCCCGATGCACAGAGCCAGGAGCGTCTGATGTGGCCTCTGCCGCTGGAGCCCTGGCTGCCAGTGGCGGAACGCCGCCAGCAGCGTCTGCCGCCTGTTGATGCTCGCTGTCCGCCCTTAAATCAGGGCAGTGCGCCACCGCTCTTGATCACCGGTGTGATTGAGGGGCAGCGTGTGCAGCCGCTGCCAGGCAAAGTGGTTTTGGTGCTGCCGGTGGCCGTTCAGGGCGGAAAGGGGGCGCAGCGCTGGTGGTTTTTAAACGGTCAACCGGTGGAACAGCAATCCGGGCAAAACAGTGCGGCGCTGGTGCTCAGCGAACCGGGCCAGTATCAACTGGTGGTGATGGATGAGGCGGGCCAACTGGCATCCGTCTCATTTATTCGGGGTTAGTTATCCGTGCATGCCAGATTTTGCGCGTGTTCGCCCCGACAAAAATCAATTATTTTCGATAATTCCACCAATCGGCAATAGGCAACGCCCGATGATGTCCCTATAATCGGCGCGTTTTCTTACCGGGAGCGAATTCCCGGTTTCTTCAGGATGCTAACTAGAGGTCATCATGGCAATCGAACGTACTTTCTCTATCGTTAAACCAAACGCCGTCGCTAAGAACGTGATTGGTGCTATCTACAACCGTTTCGAAAGCGCAGGCTTCAAAATCGTTGGCGCAAAAATGCTGCACCTGACCAAAGAGCAGGCTGAAGGCTTCTACGCTGAGCACAAAGGTCGTCCATTCTTCGATGGTCTGGTTGAATTCATGACTTCTGGTCCAGTGGTTGTTTCTGTTCTGGAAGGCGAAAACGCCGTTCAGCGTCACCGTGACCTGATGGGTGCAACCAACCCAGACAACGCACTGGCTGGTACTCTGCGTGCTGACTACGCTGACAGCTTCACTGAGAACGCAACTCACGGTTCTGACTCAGCTGAATCTGCTGCACGCGAAATCGCATACTTCTTCGCAGAGAACGAAGTCTGCCCACGCACTCGCTAAGTGCGTTGCTGCCAATGCGGATAAACGACTTTACACCTTTTCATCATCGGTAAAGTCGTTCCCCTGGCATCATGCAGCAGATGTAGTACAATAATGCGCCCTTGTTGAGCCTGGCTCAGCGAGGGCGTTATTTTTTTCCTATTCTTAACCAGAGCCGTAACGTGTAACAACGAGGCCAGAGAACATTATGTCCGAACAGATTGTGACGCCGTCGTCCGCTTCCCCCGTGGTTGTTTCCCCAAAAAACGAAAAAATTAACCTGCTGGATCTTAACCGTCAGCAGATGCGCGAATTCTTTTTAGAGATGGGTGAAAAGCCGTTCCGCGCCGATCAGGTCATGAAGTGGATGTACCACTACTGCTGCGATGATTTCGAGCAGATGACTGACATCAACAAAGTGCTGCGTGGCAAATTGATGCAACGCGCTGAAATCCGTGCGCCGGAAGTAGCGGAAGAGATGCGTTCCAGCGATGGCACCATCAAGTGGGCGATTCGCGTGGGCGATCAGCTGGTCGAAACCGTGTATATCCCGGAAGCTGACCGTGCAACGCTGTGTGTCTCCTCGCAGGTAGGCTGTGCGCTGGAGTGCAAATTCTGTTCGACTGCGCAACAGGGCTTCAACCGTAACCTGCGCGTTTCCGAAATCATTGGTCAGGTATGGCGCGCGGCGAAAATTATCGGCGCGGCGAAAATTACCGGCCAGCGTCCGATCACCAACGTGGTGATGATGGGCATGGGCGAGCCTTTGCTCAACCTGAACAACGTGGTGCCAGCAATGGACATCATGCTGGATGATTTCGGTTTTGGTCTGTCAAAACGTCGCGTGACGCTGTCAACTTCGGGCGTAGTGCCGGCACTGGATAAGCTGGGCGATATGATCGACGTGGCACTGGCGATTTCGCTGCACGCTCCGAACGATGCGATTCGTGACGAAATTGTGCCGATCAACAAAAAGTACAACATCGAAACCTTCCTCGCGGCGGTTAAACGCTACATTGGTAAATCGAACGCCAATCAGGGCCGCGTGACCATTGAGTATGTGATGCTGGATCACATCAATGACAGCACCGACAATGCGCACGAGCTGGCTGCACTGCTGAAAGAGACGCCGTGCAAGATTAACCTGATCCCATGGAACCCGTTCCCGGGCGCGCCATATGGTCGTAGCTCAAACAGCCGTATCGATCGTTTCTCCAAAGTACTGATGGATTACGGATTCACCACTATCGTGCGTAAAACGCGTGGCGACGATATTGATGCGGCTTGTGGTCAGTTAGCGGGTGATGTTATCGACCGTACTAAGCGCACCTTGCGTAAGAAAATGGCCGGTGAAACCATCTCTGTGAAGGCGCTCTGAAACACGGCGCCTGGTGATACCCACCGGGCGTAAGCCGTGCCAGTCTCTCCTCTTGATGTCAGAGGGAGAGACTGAAATGCACAAAGGATTATCGGCAGTGTTGTTGGCGGGCTTTGTTGTAACCGGGTGTGTCAATCCACCGGTTCAGCAAGGCGCTGCGGATATCAGGCTACAGCTAGGGTTGCACTACCTGGCGGTGAAAGATTTTGCCGCAGCACAGCGTAATTTATTACGCGCTGAGCGGGCCGCACCGCGAGATTATCGTGTGCCGTTGGCGCTTGCGCGCCTGGCACAGGCGCAGCAGAATAGCGCGCAGACCCATTGGCACTACCAACGCGCCCAGCAGTTAGCGCCAGCGAATGGCTACATCGCTAACAATTACGGTGCGTTTCTTTGCGGTTTAAGGCAGTATGGCGAAGCGCATCAACAGTTTAAGCTGGCGATGGCTGCACAGGAAATCGAAGCTCGTCAGGATGCATTTCTGTTTTCGGGCTATTGTTACCTGCAGGCTGGAGAGAGTGCCTCAGCGCGCGAGTCTTTGAGCAACGCGCTGATTGCCGCACCGGAGCAGGGCAGTCAACTGCTTTTGGAAGTGGAAAGGCGGCTTGAACAGCAGGATCGCATGGCGGTTCCGCTGCTATTAGAAGTGTACCACCAGCGTTTGCCCGCAACGGCAGAGAGCCAGTGGTTACAAATACGTTTCGCCGCGCAACAGGGAAACGCTGCTGACGTTACACGTTATGGCGACCGGTTGGCGCGAAGTTTTCCACAATCGATACAGTACCAGCGTTATTTAGCTAATGAATACTGAAGCCACTCAAGAGAATTCTGCAGTACATTCCACAGGTGAACGCCTGCGTCTGGCCCGTGAGCAGATGGGGCTGACTCAGCAAAATGTCGCTGAACGCCTGTGCCTGAAACTTTCTACCGTACGAGACATTGAAGAGGATAAGTCGCCAGCTGATTTAGCTTCGACGTTCTTGCGCGGTTACATTCGTTCTTATGCTCGTCTGGTGCATGTGCCGGAAGATGACCTGTTGCCGATGATGGCGAAGCAGGCTCCCGTGCGCGCGGCCAAAATTGAGCCAATGCAGAGCTTCTCGTTAGGTAAGCGCCGTAAAAAGCGTGATGGCTGGCTGATGATTTTCACCTGGTTGGTGATTTTTGTCGTCATCGGTCTGACCGGCGCGTGGTGGTGGCAAAACCATAAAGCCTCGCAGGCCGATCTGGTCTCAATGGCTGACCAGAATGGCAGCAGCAGCGATAACAGTCAGTCTATTCCGCTGGGTGAAAACAGCACTGACAGCGCGACTGACAGTGATACCAATGCCGCCGGTACGCCGGTGGATAACGGTGCAGGTGCGGTTGCGACACCGAGTACCAGCAACAACGCGGCTTCGGCTGCCAACACCACTGCGCCTGCGACCAGCAGCGATAACGCCGTGGTTTCACCGAGCCAGGCACCGATCGATAACGCACCGCCAGCAGCCACCTCTCCGGCACCTGCCAACAGTGTACCAGCAGGTCAAATGCCGACCAGCAACGCGGCGGTAAGCCAGCCAGCGGGCGACCCAAATGCGGTGGTGATGAATTTCAAAGCCGACTGCTGGCTGGAAGTCACCGACGCTACTGGCAAGAAGCTGTTCAGCGGATTGCAACGTAGCGGCGGTAAGCTCAGCTTGTCCGGAACGGCTCCGTATCGTCTGAAAATTGGCGCTCCGAGTGCGGTTGATGTGCAATATCAGAATCAGCCCGTTGATTTAAGTCGTTTTATCCGTAATAACCAGGTTGCCCGTCTGACGCTGGGTGCGCAATAACGCGCAGCGCGCTTTCCGGGTAATTGTGGAGAGAGAATATGCATAACGAAGCACCCATTATCCGTCGCAAATCAACACGGATTTACGTCGGCAAGGTGCCGGTTGGTGATGGTGCGCCCATTGCCGTTCAGTCAATGACCAACACCCGCACCACGGATGTGGACGCCACGGTTAACCAGATTCGCCAGCTTGAGCGTGTCGGTGTCGATATCGTGCGCGTCTCTGTTCCGACCATGGATGCGGCGGAAGCGTTCAAACTGATTAAGCAACAGGTCAATGTGCCGCTGGTGGCGGACATTCATTTTGACTACCGTATCGCACTGAAAGTCGCCGAATATGGCGTCGACTGCCTGCGCATCAACCCCGGCAATATCGGCAACAATGAGCGTATCCGCCAGGTCGTGGATTGTGCCCGCCATTACAACATTCCTATCCGTATCGGCGTGAATGCCGGTTCCCTGGAAAAAGATCTGCAGGAAAAATACGGTGAGCCAACGCCACAGGCGCTGCTCGAATCCGCGATGCGCCATGTTGATCACCTCGATCGCCTCAACTTTGATCAGTTCAAAGTGAGCGTAAAAGCTTCTGACGTGTTCCTGGCCGTTGAATCTTATCGCCTGCTGGCAAAAGCCATCGATCAGCCACTGCATCTCGGTATTACTGAAGCGGGTGGCGCGCGCGCCGGTTCAGTAAAATCAGCGATCGGCCTGGGCTTGCTGCTGGCGGAAGGGATCGGCGATACGCTGCGCATCTCTCTGGCGGCAGACCCGGTGGAAGAAGTCAAGGTCGGTTACGACATTCTGAAATCGCTGCGCATTCGATCACGCGGTATCAACTTTATTGCCTGCCCAACCTGTTCACGTCAGGAATTTGATGTGATTGGGACGGTGAATGCGTTGGAAGAACGTCTCGAAGACATCATCACGCCAATGGATATCTCGATTATCGGTTGTGTGGTGAACGGTCCTGGCGAAGCCACAGTTTCAACCATGGGCGTGACGGGCGGTAGCCGTAAAAGTGGTTTCTACGAGGACGGTGTGCGTCAGCGCGATCGCCTCGATAACGACAATATGATCGACCAGCTGGAAGCACGTATTCGTGCCAAGGCCAGCATGCTGGATGAAAGCCGCCGCATTAACGTGCAGCAGCTGGAAAAATAAGGGACGGTGCGCGCCCGCCGCGTGCCGGTTTGTGATTGAACCTGTGCGGTTTCATCCTCATAAGGTATGATGCCGGACAGGTTTTTTTGTATTAAGAGATTCTAACGTGGCGAAGAATATTCAAGCGATCCGTGGGATGAACGACTACCTGCCGGCGGATACCGCGATTTGGCAGCGTATTGAGGGCACCCTGAAGCAGGTGCTGGCCAGTTATGGCTTTAGCGAAATCCGTTTGCCGATTGTAGAGCAGACCCCGCTGTTTAAACGCGCTATCGGTGAAGTCACCGATGTGGTTGAAAAGGAGATGTATACCTTTGACGACCGCAACGGTGAAAGCCTGACCCTGCGTCCGGAAGGCACCGCGGGCTGCGTGCGCGCCGGTATTGAGCATGGTCTGCTGTACAATCAGGAACAGCGTCTGTGGTACATCGGTCCGATGTTCCGCTACGAACGTCCGCAGAAAGGTCGTTACCGCCAGTTCCATCAGATTGGCGCGGAAGTGTTTGGTCTGCAAGGCCCGGACATCGATGCTGAACTGATTATGATGACCGCACGCTGGTGGAAAGCGTTAGGTATCGCTGAACACGTGAGTCTCGAACTCAACTCTATTGGATCACTGGAAGCGCGTGCAAACTACCGCGATGCGCTGGTGGCCTTCCTTGAGCAGCACAAAGATAAACTGGATGAAGATTGCAAACGTCGTATGTACAGCAATCCGCTGCGCGTACTCGACAGCAAAAACGCGGACATCCAGCTGTTGCTGAACGATGCGCCGACGCTGAATGAATATCTTGATGAAGACTCACGCGCGCACTTCGACGGGCTGTGCAGCCTGCTGGATGACGCGGGTATCGCTTACACCGTGAACCAGCGTTTGGTGCGTGGCCTCGATTATTACAACCGCACCGTGTTTGAGTGGGTGACCAACAGCTTAGGTTCACAGGGCACCGTGTGTGCCGGTGGACGCTACGATGGTCTGGTTGAACAGTTGGGTGGTCGCGCTACGCCAGCGGTCGGTTTTGCCATGGGTCTTGAGCGTTTGGTATTGCTGGTTCAGGCGGTTAATCCAGAATTTGAACCGACGCGCATTGTTGATGTCTATGTTATCGCTTCGGGGCAGGGCGTTCAGTCCGCTGCGATGCAATTGGCGGAAAAACTGCGTGATGCAGATCCGGCGCTGAAGCTGATGACCAACTTCGGTGGTGGTAACTTCAAGAAGCAGTTTGGCCGTGCAGACAAGTGGGGCGCACGCATTGCGCTGGTGCTGGGTGAAGACGAAGTGAAAGCGGGCCAGGTGGTGATTAAAAACCTGAGCACAGGCGATCAACAAACCGTTGCCCAAAGCGAAGCCGCTGCGACATTGCGCACGCTGCTGCAGTAAACGCAGCACTGCAACAGCCATTTAAAGGAGAGGGATTGCGTGGAAGTTTACAGCAACGAAAACGAACAGGTTGACGCATTGCGTCAGTTCTTTGCGAACAACGGCAAAGCGCTGGCTGTGGGTGTGATCATCGGCATTGCTGCACTGGGTGGCTGGCGTTTCTGGACCAGTCATCAGGATGGTGCGGATAAAGCTGCGTCGGCACAGTATCAACAACTGACCACTGCGATGCAGGCGGATAAGCCGCAAACGCTGGAAGCGGTTGCCGCCTTTGCCAATGAAAATAACAACACTTATGGCGCACTGGCTTCGCTCGATTTAGCGAAACAGTACGTTGAAGCAAATCAGTTAGATAAAGCCATTACGCTGCTTCAGAGCGGGCTGAAAGATACCAAAGATGCCAACCTGCAGGCGGTGATTAACCTGCGTCTGGCGCGCATTCAACTGCAGCAAAATCAGGCCGATGCCGCACTTTCAACTCTTAACAATGTTAAGGGTGATGGCTGGACAGCCATTATTGCGGACATTCGTGGCGAAGCACTGCTGAGCAAAGGCGACAAGCAGGGCGCACGTGATGCCTGGAGCAAAGGTGCTGAATCGCAGGCCTCTCCTGCGTTGAAGCAAATGCTGCAGATGAAGATGAATAACTTAAGTTAAGCCAGTCAAGAGAGCGCACATGGAATTACGTAAATACCTGCTGCCAGGGCTGATTTCAGTCACTCTGCTCAGCGGTTGCTCGCTGTTCAGCGGCGAAGAAGATGTAGTAAAAATGGCTCCGCTGCCGAAAGTGGAAAACCAGTTTACGCCACAGACGGCCTGGAGCACCTCGGTGGGTGATGGCGTTGGCGATTTCTATTCCAATCTGCATCCAGCCTGGCAGGACGGTACCGTCTATGCGGCCGATCGCTTTGGCGTAGTGAAAGCCCTGGATGCCAGCAACGGTAAAGAGAAATGGAAAGTCGATCTCTCTGAGAAAACCGGTTTCTTCTCGAAAAACATCTCAGCTCTTCTCTCTGGCGGCATTACCGCTACCAGCGATCGCATTTATATCGGCAGCGAGCGCGGCCAGGTCTTTGCACTGAACAATAGCGATGGCAGCATCGCCTGGCAGACGAAAGTCGCCGGTGAAGCGATGTCGCGTCCAGTTGTGAGTGATGGCCTGGTACTGATCCACACCAGCAACGGTATGTTGCAGGGGCTGGACCAGGGTACTGGCGCGATCAAGTGGAGCGTCAACCTCGATATGCCTGCGCTGTCACTGCGCGGTGAGTCTGCGCCGACTGTGGCATTCGGTGGTGCGATTGTCGGTGGTGACAATGGCCGCGTGAGTGCAGTGATCATGAACCAGGGGCAGTTGATTTGGCAGCAGCGTATTTCGCAGCCAAGTGGCGCCACAGAGATTGATCGTCTGAGCGATGTGGATACAACGCCGGTTGTGGTTAACGGTGTGATCTATGCGCTGGCTTACAACGGTAATCTGACCGCGCTGGAACTGCGTTCAGGCCAGATTCTGTGGAAACGCGAAATCGGCGGCGTGAAAGACATGGTGGTTGATGCGGGTCGTATTTACCTGGTCGATCAGGATGACCGCGTGATTGCGCTTAATGCCGACGGTGGCGTGGCCATCTGGCGCCAGAGCGATCTGCTGCATCGCAACCTGACTTCACCAGTGCTGTTTAACGGTTATCTGGTGGTTGGCGATAGCGAAGGTTATGTGCACTGGATTAACACCCTTGACGGGCGCTTTGTTGCGCAGCAGAAACTGGACAGCGATGGCTTCCAGACTGACCCGGTGGTTGCCGGTGACAAGCTGCTGATCCAGGCGAAGGGCGGCGAAGTTTACGCCATCACTCGTTAAGATTGGGCTTTGCAGGAACCGGCTTCCTGCTCGCTAATACGGCTCCTGATTCGTCAGGGGCCGTTTCGTTTTTAGTCAGGCATGGTATTCTTAGCGCCTTCAGCCTGACGCCTTCTGGCAAATGTCGTTATAATCACGCCATTCGGGCGATTTATTTTTAAAACTGAGGCAAGTGTTATGGTACCTGTGGTCGCGCTGGTTGGGCGTCCCAATGTGGGAAAATCTACGCTATTTAACCGCTTAACGCGCACTCGTGATGCGCTGGTAGCGGATTTTCCTGGACTGACTCGCGATCGCAAATATGGTCGCGCCGAAGTGGAAGGGCGCGAATTCATTGTTATTGATACCGGCGGTATTGATGGCACCGAGGAAGGCGTCGAAAACCGCATGGCAGAACAATCGCTGCTGGCGATTGAAGAAGCGGATGTGGTGCTGTTCCTGGTGGATGCGCGTGCGGGTGTGATGCCGGCCGATCAACAGATCGCCAATCACCTACGTTCGCGCGAAAAAGCCACCTTCCTGGTCGCGAACAAAACTGACGGTCTCGATCCTGATGCTGCCGTGCTGGATTTCTATGCGCTGGGCTTGGGTGACATTCATCCGATTGCGGCCTCGCACGGTCGCGGTGTGAACAACCTGCTTGAAGCTGCGTTGCTGCCATGGATGGAAGAAGCCGTTCCGGAAGTGGAGTTGACGGAAGAAGAAGAAAACGCCGCTTACTGGGCCGCGTTAGAAGAAGAAGAGGACGAGAAGGCGTTGGCGGAAGAGGAAGAAGAAAACTTCGACCCGACCACCTTGCCGATCAAGCTGGCTATCGTTGGCCGTCCTAACGTCGGCAAGTCAACGCTGACTAACCGCATCCTGGGTGAAGACCGCGTCGTGGTCTTCGACATGCCGGGCACCACGCGTGACAGCATCTACATTCCAATGGAACGTGATGAGCGCGAGTATGTGTTGATTGATACCGCCGGTGTGCGTAAACGCGGAAAAATCACCGAAACCGTAGAAAAATTCTCTGTCATCAAAACGCTGCAGGCCATTGAAGATGCCAACGTGGTGATGCTGGTGATTGATGCACGTGAAGGCATTTCCGATCAGGATCTGTCACTGCTCGGCTTTATCCTGAACAGCGGTCGCTCATTGGTGATCGTGGTCAACAAGTGGGATGGCATGACGCAGGAAGCGCGTGACGAAGTGAAAGAGATGCTGGACTTCCGTCTGGGCTTTATCGATTTCGCGCGCATTCACTTTATTTCGGCGCTGCACGGCAGTGGCGTAGGTAACCTGTTCGAATCCGTGACCGAAGCTTACGACTGCTCAACCAAACGTGTCGGCACCGCGATGCTGACGCGCATCATGACCATGGCTTCTGACGACCATCAGCCGCCGCTGGTGCGTGGTCGCCGCGTGAAGCTGAAGTATGCCCATGCTGGTGGTTATAACCCGCCGATCGTGGTGATTCACGGTAATCAGGTGAAGGATCTGCCAGATTCCTACAAACGTTACCTGATGAACTACTTCCGTCGCTCACTCAACGTGATGGGCACACCGATTCGCATTCAGTTTAAAGAAGGCGACAACCCGTACGCGGGCAAACGTAACCTGCTGACACCGACGCAGCAGCGCAAACGCCAGCGACTGATGTCGCATCTGAAAAAGAATAAGCGTTAAAGTGAAGAGGGCCCAAACGGGCTAATGCCGATCAGTTAAGGATCAGTTGAACGATCCAGTGGCTGTGTAAGAATCCGGAAACGCTTCGTTTCCGGATTTTTTTATGCAGCTCAGTCAGGCCCTTGATATCGTCTCTCGTTACGATTCTCTTCGTAATCCTCTGAATACGCTCGCGGATGTTCTTGACCCTGCGCTCATCAGCCGCTGCCTTGAGGAAGCTGGC
>NZ_SZZZ01000031.1:0-31595 GCF_009830025.1 Pantoea sp. Taur | reverse complement strand
GAGTGCCCACACAGATTGTCTGATAAATTGTTAAAGAGCGGTGCAATCAGCGCCTTAAGCTGCTGTTGCGAGGTGGCGTATATTACGCTTTCCTCCTTCAGAGTCAAACACTTTTTTCAGCATTTTTTCTCTGGCGGAAGTTCTTAGCGAAGCTTCCTGTCAACACCGCACTTCGTAAACCGTTGTGCCGTCTCGATGGATGCGCATTATAGGGAGTTGTTCGCAGCGCGCAACCGCTAAATTCAACAAAAACAACCGTTCGCTGCATTCCACAGCAAAACCCCGCCTTATACCCACTTACACACAGTGTTATCCACATTCATCTGCACAAATGAATTTAGGCGAGCATCGCGCAAACGTTTTCGCTACAATGCCCGGCGACGTCAAGGATGCCCCTTTTGGGGCGTTACATGAAGCAAGTACTCTCTTCTATATATAAGAGAAGCGCTAAGCTTGATGTAACGCTCTTATTTATGCGAAACAAAGCCAAGGGATAAAACCACCATGCAACAACGTCGTCCAGTACGCCGAGCTCTTCTCAGTGTTTCTGATAAAGCCGGTATCCTCGAATTTGCTCAGGCACTCTCCAGCCGTGGTGTTGAGCTGCTCTCCACAGGTGGTACTGCTCGCCTGCTGGCAGATGCGGGCCTGCCCGTCACCGAAGTCTCTGACTACACCGGTTTCCCGGAAATGATGGATGGACGCGTCAAAACGCTGCACCCGAAAGTGCATGGCGGTATTCTGGGCCGTCGCGGCACCGATGATGCGATCATGGCCGAGCACGCGATCAACCCTATCGATATGGTGGTGGTAAACCTTTATCCCTTCGCTCAAACCGTTGCCAAACCCGATTGCTCACTGGCAGACGCGGTAGAGAATATCGATATCGGTGGCCCAACCATGGTGCGCTCCGCTGCGAAGAACCACAAAGATGTGGCAATCGTGGTGAAGAGCAGCGACTACGAGGCCATCATCGCCGAGCTGGACGCCAACGAAAACTCCCTGACGCTGGACACCCGTTTCGATCTGGCGATCAAAGCCTTCGAACACACCGCAGCCTACGACAGCATGATTGCCAACTACTTTGGCAGCCTGGTACCGGCTTATCATAGCGACAGCAAAGAGCCTGCCGGCCGCTTCCCACGAACGCTGAACCTCAACTTCATCAAGAAGCAGGATATGCGTTACGGCGAGAACAGCCATCAGGACGCTGCCTTCTATATAGAAGAGAATGTGGCAGAAGCTTCTGTTGCGACTGCACAGCAGGTACAGGGCAAAGCGCTCTCTTACAACAACATCGCGGATACCGATGCCGCGCTTGAGTGTGTGAAAGAGTTTGATGAAGCCGCTTGCGTGATCGTTAAGCATGCTAACCCGTGTGGTGTGGCAGTGGGCGGTTCGATTCTTGACGCCTATGAGCGCGCTTACAAAACTGATCCAACTTCTGCTTTTGGCGGCATCATCGCTTTCAACCGTGAATTGGATGAAGCCACTGCCCAGGCGATCATCAGCCGTCAGTTTGTCGAAGTGATCATTGCCCCTTCAGCCAGCGAAGCGGCACTTAAAGTTACCGCAGCAAAACAGAACGTTCGCGTGCTGGTTTGTGGCCAGTGGCAGGGCCGTGTTGCTGCACTGGACTTCAAGCGTGTTAATGGCGGCCTGCTGGTTCAGGATCGCGATCTCGGTATGGTTGATGCCAGTCAGCTGCGAGTCGTGACTAAGCGCCAGCCAAGCGAGCAGGAACTGCGTGATGCGCTGTTCTGCTGGAAAGTAGCCAAGTTCGTGAAATCCAACGCCATTGTTTACGCACGTGACAATATGACTATCGGCATAGGCGCCGGACAGATGAGCCGCGTTTATTCTGCCAAAATTGCCGGTATTAAAGCAGGCGACGAAGGTTTAGAAGTCAAAGGTTCAGCTATGGCTTCAGATGCCTTCTTCCCGTTCCGCGATGGTATCGACGCGGCGGCTGCCGTGGGCATCAGCTGTGTGATTCAACCAGGTGGTTCTATCCGTGATGATGAAGTGATTGCCGCCGCTGATGAACACGGCATTGCGATGATCTTCACCGACATGCGTCACTTCCGCCATTAATAGCCTGGAGCTGTAATAAATGAAAATTTTAGTGATTGGTAATGGCGGACGTGAACACGCGCTGGCATGGAAAGCGGCACAGTCTCCTTTAGCTGAGACCGTGTTTGTGGCACCGGGTAACGCCGGCACCGCACTGGAACCCGCATTGCAAAACGTGGCGATCAGCGCAACTGATGTACCTGCCCTGCTGGCGTTTGCTCAAAAAGAAAATATCGATCTGACTATCGTCGGCCCGGAAGCACCGCTGGTTATCGGCGTGGTCGATGCATTCCGCGCTGCCGGTCTGAAGATCTTCGGCCCAACGCAGGCGGCGGCCCAGCTGGAAGGATCAAAAGCCTTCACCAAAGATTTCCTGGCACGCCAGCAGATCCCTACCGCTGAATACCAGAACTTTACGGAAGTTGAGCCCGCGCTGGCTTACCTGCGTGAGAAAGGCGCACCGATCGTGATTAAAGCTGACGGTTTAGCTGCGGGTAAAGGCGTTATCGTCGCGATGGAACTGGCTGAGGCGGAAGCTGCAGTGCAGGACATGCTGGCAGGTAACGCTTTCGGCGATGCAGGCCATCGTATCGTCATTGAAGAGTTCCTCGACGGCGAAGAAGCCAGCTTTATCGTGATGGTGGATGGCGACAACGTGTTACCCATGGCCACCAGCCAGGATCATAAACGTGTAGGCGATGGTGATACCGGCCCGAATACCGGAGGCATGGGCGCTTACTCGCCAGCCCCGGTTGTCACCGATGAGATCCATCAGCGTGTGATGGATCAGATCATCTGGCCAACCGTCAACGGCATGAAAGCGGAAGGCAACACCTATACCGGCTTCCTGTATGCAGGCCTGATGATCGATAAAGCCGGTCAGCCGAAAGTGATCGAATTCAACTGCCGCTTTGGCGATCCAGAAACCCAGCCGATCATGCTGCGTCTGCAGTCAGATCTGGTTGAGCTGTGCCTGGCCGCAGTGGATGGCAAACTCGATAAGCAGACCTCGCAGTGGGATCCACGTCCATCGCTGGGTGTCGTGCTGGCGGCTGGCGGTTATCCGGCGGATTACAAAACCGGCGATCAGATTCACGGTCTGCCGCTGGAAGAAGTGCCGGATGGCAAAGTATTCCACGCGGGCACCACGATGAAAGATGATGTGGTGGTCACCAACGGCGGACGCGTGCTGTGCGTCACTGCCCTGGGTGAAGATGTGGCAGCCGCGCAGAAGAATGCCTATGCACTGGCGAAACATATTTCCTGGGAAGGCAGCTTCTGCCGCAAGGATATTGGTTACCGCGCAATTAACCGCAAGTAATCATCAAGGGGCGCACTTAGCGCCCCTAAATTTTTTCCACCTCAGAAGTCACTCTCTTTCGGCTGCCAGCTGCACTCATCCTCTGGCGTCGCCCGCAACAGCTGCACCCCTTCCGGCGCCTCTAACCACGACACCATCAGCGGTTGGGGCTGACTTCGCTGCTGCTGGGATAAAGTGGCAATGATTCCGCTATCAAAGGGTGCACTCACCACTTTGCCCTCACAATCTCGCACCTGCGTAACACCCAGCCAATGCCCCTGCTTCAGCAATACACGGCCACTCAGCAACGCATTACTTTGCTCCAGCATACGTTGCGCGTCGAACCGGTAGAGTTCAACCGTATCACCACTTACCGCTTCACGACGGCCGGCCAGCTGACGCTGCATAAAATTAAGATTGCCCAGATGGTCGAAGCGTAACGTCACATCATCCGGTTGCTCGCCCGCTACACTGCGCTCAACGCTAATCAGTTTGTTCTGTTGCCAGTTGTAGTCAGTGGTTTCCATGGCATCGCCATTGAAAGGGGTATAAACAGTGCGAAGATGGACAGCCTGATGGTCACTGTTCTTGCGCCAGATGCGCACAGTGCCACGATCGGCCAGATAGCCACTTGCCGTAAAGGCAGGGAGATCAGAGGTGGAACTACAGCCCGCGAGCAGCGCACCGAGTAACAGGGCGCAGACGCGCTGAGTAATCGTGTTCAGCATGACAGGCCCCAATAACAAAAAGGGGCGTGTCGCCCCTCTTTTAAAGCTTAAACCGCGATGCGGAAAACTTACTTAACAGCGTCTTTCAGAGCTTTACCAGAGACGAACGCTGGCACGTTAGCTGCCGCGATTTTGATCTCTTTACCAGTCTGTGGGTTGCGACCGGTACGCTCAGCGCGGTGGTTCACTTTAAAAGTACCAAAACCAACCAGTTGTACAGCATCACCTTCTTTCAGAGACTCAGTGATCGCAGCCAGGGTAGATTCCAGCGCAGCTTTAGCCTGGGTTTTTGACAGGTCAGCTTTCTCTGCGATCACATCAATCAGTTGAGTCTTGTTCATAAGTTATCCTTAAAGTGTATTTATCGCTTGCTAAGCAACGAGTGCGAGGGAAAAGCCATATTCTGGCACTCTTCAACCTGCACGCAAAGATAGCCACAATTTTCAGCCCCCCAAATGTAGACCAGACAGGGGGCTGATGTGAAGCCTCCAGGCGCGGTAATTCAGGCCTGAAGTCACGTTTTATCGCCTTATTGCTGAAAAAGTATACCGATGTTACTGATTCCCGCTTCGCGCAGGTCAGAACGTAACCCCTTAATCAGCTCAAGGTCGCGTTCTTCGCAGTCTGCCAGCAGACGGAAAATCTCCCACTGCAGATCCCATTCATCAATCACCGCCTGATTTTCACGCAGCTCTTCATCGGTCATTTCACGACCGGCCTGCGTCATTTCAAGGATAGCGACGGTGGTAATCGAGGTGCGACTGACTTCGATTGCGTGCTCCAGAGTTTCGCCGCTGAGTTGTGCATGCACAACTTCGCTCAACGCAACACAGGCATCGATCGCTGGGTGGACACCATAGATATCAAAATCATCGCCATTCGGAATCGCTGATTCCAGCTTTTCCAGTTGGCTATCGAAGTTAATTTTGGCGTCTTTAACCGTCAGGCTCTCCCAGACAAGGTCAAGGATGCGACGATAGAGTTGCGGATCGGCGAATTCAGTCTGCTGACAGAAGGCCCAATAATTGGGGAACATCCGCTCGCACAGACAGGCCATAAAGGTCATATGCTGCCAGCTTTCCAGCTTCGCCAGACGCAAATGGACGGGGTTCTGTAACATCAAACTTACTCTCAATAGGTTAGCTGGCGGCAGTGTACCGCAAAAGCCGCGCGCAAACAGCGTTAACGCGCATTTTGCCAACGCAGAAACGCAGGATGCCCCGAAGCAACCGCATCGGCCCAGCGTGTAGGCTCGGGCAAACGATAGCCCGCGGTACATTTCTCCACCCAATTCAGTGCGCTGTCCATACTGACACGATGCCCGGTTGAGACGAACAAAGGGTTGCAGCGCGCTTTACTGCGCCACACCCAGCCAATTTGTTCGCCTTTATCCATCAGTGGCTGGCGGCTCCCCGGTTCAGCATCCAATTCGGTAAAACGCCCGCAGAGCCGTTTTTTTGCCACGCCAATGGTTGGAACATCCACCAGCGAGCCAAAATGCGCAGCCACGCCGAGGCGACGGGGATGGGCAATACCATGACCATCAACAAATAAAAGATCGGGTTGGTGTGTGAGCTGCTGCCAGGCTGCAAGCAGTGCGGGGACTTCGCGAAACGATAAGAAACCCGGGATGTAAGGCATGGTGGTCGCGATGCGTGCTATACGGTGCTCCACGAGTTGCAATGAGGGATATTCTAATACCACCAGTGCCGCACGCGTGATGTCACCTTCCTGTTCAAAACCGACGTCCGCACCGGCGATAAAACGAGGCGGCAGGACGTCGAAATCATCCTGCCGCACCACGTTAGCAGCGCGTTGTAACTGTTCAGCCCGCAGCGCGGCTAAATCCATGCTTAACCCTGATGATAAGGGCGAGACAGACGATGTACGGCTTCGACGAATGCACCGGCGTGCTCTGGCGGCACATCCTGATGAATGCCATGGCCCAGGTTGAAGACATGCCCTTCACCCGTGCCAAAGCCTTCCAGGATGGTGGCCACTTCCTGCTCGATACGTGTCGGAGGCGCATACAGCATGGAAGGATCCATGTTGCCCTGCAACGCAACTTTGTCACCCACGCGACGACGCGCATCGGCAATATCGGTGCTCCAGTCCAGTCCCAGCGCATCACATCCGGTCGCTGCGATAGCTTCCAGCCACTGACCACCACCTTTGGTGAACAGCGTAATCGGCACACGGCGACCTTCGTTCTCGTGCAGCACGCTATCGACGATTTTGTGCATATAGTAGAGTGAAAACTCACGGTAATCGCGGCCGGTCAGCACGCCGCCCCAGGTGTCGAAGACCATAATCGACTGTGCACCGGCTTTGATCTGGGCGTTCAGGTAATGGATGACACTGTCAGCCAGCTTATCCAGCAGCTTGTGCAGGGTTTGCGGCTCGGCATACATCATCTTTTTAATTTTGGTGAACGCTTTGCTGCTGCCGCCTTCAACCATGTAGGTTGCCAACGTCCATGGGCTGCCAGAGAAACCGATCAAAGGCACTTCGCCTTTCAGGTTATGGCGAATGGTACGCACCGCATTCATCACATAACCCAGCTCATCTTCTGGATCCGGAATCGGCAGTTTGTCTACATCTGCACGGCAGGTAATAGGATTTGAGAAGCGCGGACCTTCGCCCGTTTCAAAATAGAGCCCCAGGCCCATCGCATCAGGAATCGTCAGGATATCGCTGAAGAGGATCGCGGCATCCAGCGCATAGCGACGCAGCGGCTGCAGTGTGACTTCGCATGCCAGCTCAGCATTCTTACACAGCGACATAAAATCACCGGCTTCAGCACGCGTGGCTTTGTACTCCGGCAAATAACGCCCAGCTTGTCGCATCATCCATACCGGCGTGACATCTACCGGCTGACGTAACAGGGCGCGCAGATAACGATCGTTCTTCAGTTCACTCATAATGGGCTCTCTCATGCTAAGGCCGCCAGTGTAGCATTTTCACGGCGCGCTGGCGCGACACAGGGCAACGGTATCTTCAATCAACCGCCGCGCCACCGTGCCCGGCGGCGGAAGCAGTGGCAGATCGTCATAACGATACCAGCCGGCATCCAGTAACTCTTTGCCATCATGCTGCAAGTCTCCGCCTTCGTACTCGGCCATAAACGCCATCATTAACGAATGCGGGAACGGCCAGGGCTGCGAGGTGACGTAGCGGACATTTTTCACCCGCACGTTACTCTCTTCCATCACCTCACGCGCCACAGCCTGTTCCAGCGTTTCCCCGACCTCAACAAAGCCAGCTAATACTGTGTAAATGCTGTTGCGATGGCGCGCATGGTTGGCCAGTAGAATCTCCTCCCCCCGGCGAATCGCTACGATGATGCACGGTGCAATCTGCGGGTAATAGCGTTCGCGGCAATGGTGACACAGGCAGGCAAATTCGCGTTTACTGAGGTGCATTTCGTGGCCGCAGTAGCCACACCAGCGGTGTGAGCGGTAGAATTCGGCGAGTTGAACTCCACGCCCAACCATCTGAAAAAGCCCAACATCTTCGTCGATAAGCTGGCGAACAGAGCCCATATTGTCAGGTCGTGATTCACGTATCAGCCAGACATTCTCCGCCTGCCATTCGCCAATCAAAATCGCGGTTTTTCCAGTCAGGCCAAAATCGCCGGATAAGCCATGCGGCAGTTCACCTTGCGGTAACCAAAGTTTTTGTTCATGGCTGACAATCCACCAGCCAGCGTCTACGCTTGAGATCTCACGTTGCATCTTATTCGTTGTCCTTAGCGTCAAATGGCACGCTGAAATCCTGATGTTAAGTGTGGAATGGATAACTATAACTCACCCGGAGCCCCATATGCTTACCCAGTTAGATGACCTGGCCAGGCGTGTAAGTGGCGGTAATGAATTAGTCGATGCGTGGCTGCGCGCGCGTCGACAGTTGCTTGTCAGCTATTACGCATTAATCGGCATAAAGCCCAACAAAGAGGCGCTCAGTGCGCTGGATGAACAGGCGCTGGATGCGTTTTGCCACAGCCTGGTGGATTACCTCTCAACCGGTCATTTCAGTATTTATGAACGCATTATCAGTGAGATGGAAGGCGATAGCCCACTCATTGCGGCAGCCCAACTCTATCCCGCTCTGGAAGCGAATACCGATCGCATGATGCAACTGTATGACAGCCATCTGCAGCAGGCCATCAACGACGATAACTGCGTAGAATTCCAGAAGGCGTTATCCGAAGTGGGTGAAGTGCTGGAGTCGCGCTTCACGCTGGAAGATAAGCTGGTGCAACTCGCCTGGGATAACCAGCTGGCGCGCCCACCGGTCGCCAATGAAAGCAGCATGGCTCGCCCCGCTTAACTTCGGCCCCATGTAAAAAACTTGTTATTCCGAAAAAGCCCTCTTATGCTGAATGGGCTTTTTTATTGAGGCCTATTCACGTTTTTATGCGTCTCTTTAAAGCAATCTAGAGTCAAATTTTGCGATATAAGCGTAGCGTGCGCAGCCAGTTCACGCTCGGACAGCGCGCAGTGGCCGGAGCGTACACGTAGTACGTGACGGACACGAGCACTGCCCTGGCGTGAAATGGCCAGCAAAGTAGCTTATATCGTAAAATTCAACCTTGTCGGAGTGCCCTAAGGGGCTGAGACCGTTTATTCGGGATCCGCGGAACCTGATCAGGTTAGTACCTGCGAAGGGAACAAGAGTAGACATTCACAGAGCGATGCGTGTTGGCGCCCGGCATCGTCCCTGTTACTCCTTCCGAACTCTGGACAAGCAACTTCCCCTTAATTCAGGAAATTTGCTATGTCTGTTGCTAAAACTTCTCGTCGTGAACAACGTGCACAAGCGCAGGAATTTATCGATTCGCTGCAAGGCACCGCTTTCCCCAATTCAAAACGTATCTGGATTACCGGCAGCCGAGCGGATATCCGTGTGCCGATGCGCGAAATCCAGCTTAGCCCTACACACATCGGTGGCACAAAAGAGAATCCACAGTATGAGCACAACGAACCAGTGCCGGTATATGACACGGCAGGTGCTTATGGCGACCCTGCGGCCACCATTGATGTGCATCGGGGATTAGACCGATTGCGTGAAAACTGGATTGCTGAACGCGATGACAGCGAAGCGATCCACCAGTTGAGTTCGCAATACACTCAGCAACGCTTAGCCGATGAAGGGCTGGATCACCTGCGCTTCGAGCAGTTACCGCAGCCGCGTCGTGCCAAAGCTGGCCGCTGCGTCACACAGCTGCATTACGCACGTCAGGGCATGATTACACCCGAGATGGAATTTATTGCGGTGCGAGAAAACATGGGCCGCGAACGTATTCGTGGTGAAGTGCTACTGCAACAGCACCCGGGCCACAGTTTTGGTGCCAATCTGCCGGAAAACATCACCGCCGAATTTGTGCGCCAGGAAGTTGCCAGCGGCCGCGCTATCATACCCTCCAATATTAATCACCCCGAATCAGAGCCGATGATCATTGGCCGTAACTTTCTGGTGAAGGTGAACGCCAATATAGGCAACTCAGCGGTGAGCTCATCGATCGAAGAGGAAGTGGAGAAACTGGTGTGGTCAACACGCTGGGGGGCGGATACCGTGATGGACCTCTCCACAGGCCGCTATATCCATGAAACGCGCGAGTGGATTTTGCGAAACAGCCCGGTGCCGATTGGTACTGTGCCCATTTATCAGGCACTGGAGAAAGTGAATGGCGTGGCGGAAGACCTTAACTGGGAGATTTTCCGCGATACCCTGCTCGAGCAAGCAGAACAGGGGGTGGATTACTTCACTATTCACGCTGGTGTGCTGCTGCGCTATGTGCCGATGACGGCTAATCGTCTGACCGGTATTGTCTCGCGTGGAGGTTCGATCATGGCGAAGTGGTGCCTGTCACATCATCAAGAGAGTTTCCTCTATCTGCATTTCCGCGAGATCTGTGAAATCTGCGCCGCCTATGATGTCGCGCTCTCACTCGGTGATGGCCTGCGTCCGGGATCGATTCAGGACGCCAACGATGAAGCCCAGTTTGCCGAGTTGCATACCTTAGGTGAGTTGACCAGGATCGCCTGGGAATACGATGTGCAGGTAATGATTGAAGGTCCAGGCCATGTACCGATGCAGATGATTCGCCGCAATATGACCGAACAATTGGAGCACTGCCATGAAGCGCCGTTTTACACGCTCGGCCCACTGACTACCGACATCGCACCCGGTTACGATCACTTTACCTCCGGCATTGGTGCGGCGATGATTGGTTGGTTTGGCTGCGCCATGCTGTGCTACGTCACACCAAAAGAGCACCTCGGTTTGCCGAATAAAGAAGATGTGAAGCAGGGGCTGATCACCTACAAGATCGCCGCACATGCCGCCGATCTGGCCAAAGGCCATCCCGGCGCGCAGATCCGCGATAACGCGATGTCAAAAGCGCGTTTCGAATTCCGTTGGGAAGATCAATTTAACCTGGCGCTGGATCCACACACCGCGCGTGCGTATCACGATGAAACACTGCCGCAGGAATCAGGTAAAGTGGCTCACTTCTGCTCCATGTGCGGCCCTAAATTCTGTTCAATGAAAATCACGCAGGAAGTGCGCGAATATGCTGCTCGTCAGCAGGCGGAAGCCCAGCCGATTGAAATTGGCATGGCGCAGATGTCAGATGCCTTCCGCAGCCGTGGTGGCGAGATTTATCACGCCGCCGATGCCCTTAAAGAGGAAAAAGTATGACCGAGGCCTTTCCTGCTACCGCCCCGAAATTAGGGCTGTACCCTGTTGTTGATAGCGTAGAGTGGATTAGGCGCTTACTGGAGGCTGGCGTTCGCACCATCCAGTTGCGCATCAAAGATTGCCAGGATCATGAAGTAGAAGACGCAGTGCGCGAGGCAATTGCGCTGGGCAAGCAATACCGTGCACGCCTGTTTATCAACGATTACTGGCGATTAGCGATCAAATACAACGCCTATGGCGTGCATCTTGGCCAGGAAGATTTAGACGTGGCTAATCTGGACGCTATCCGCCAGGCAGGTTTGCGTCTGGGGTTATCGACTCATGATGATGCCGAGTTGGACCGCGCGCTGGCGCTGCGTCCTTCCTACATTGCACTGGGGCACATTTACCCTACGCAAACCAAAGATATGCCTTCCGAACCACAGGGCGTCATGGAGCTGAAACGCCACATGGCACGGTTACAGGATATACCGACTGTGGCGATTGGCGGTATATCCCTTGCGCGCGTACCTGAAGTTTTGGCCACTGGCGTTGGAAGCGTTGCTGTGGTGAGCGCCATTACTCAGGCGGGAGACTGGCGTCAGGCGACACAGGAGCTGCTGGCACTGGTTGAAGCCGGAACCCAGCCCGCAGAAGCGTTGTAACGTTCTGCAATCAGGGTAATTTGGCTGGAACCTCACGCGCAGTCCGCTTCCTGCGAGCTAGCGTGTTTTTCCGGTCAGGATAAAGTGTGCCTGCCCGCTGTCGCTGGCAGTGGGCCAGGGCTGGTCTACCTCTCTCTCCAGCCCTGCCTTTCCACTTTAATCAGTCAGGGATGAAGCGGGTTCCGTTTCGATATGACAGGCGTGCATGGCCTGCTCCACCGCAGCGCCAAGTTGGGCGATGGCCTGTTCTGTATACTCATTGATGGGCAACCCATAATTCAGGCGCAAGCAGTTACGATATTTGCCCGAGGCAGAAAACAGCGATCCGACGGCGACCTGAATGTTCAATGTGCGAAGTTCGGTGTTAAGCCGAACCGCATCAAACGCTTCAGGTAACTCAATCCACATCAGGAAGCTGCCCTGCGGACGCGAGACACAGATACCGCACGGGAAATAGTGGCGTACCCAGCAGCTAAAAGTCTCGTAATTACGTTGATAAACCTGGCGCATCCGGCGTAAATGCGGCCCATAGTGACCAAGACGAATAAATTCGGCCACCGCATGTTGCGGCTGTGTGGCTGTTGAACCCGTGCCGATATATTTCATATGCAAGACGCGATCGCGATAACGTCCAGGTGCCACCCAGCCAACACGTAACCCGGGAGCCAGCGTCTTAGAGAATGAACTACACAACAACACCCTGCCATCCATATCCAAAGATTTAATGGTAATGGGACGTGGATACTCCCATGCCAATTCACCGTAGACATCGTCTTCAATAATCGCGGCATCAAAGCGCTGTGCCAGTGCCAGCAGCGCACGCTTGCGCGCCTCGGGCATGATAAATCCGAGTGGATTATTGCAATTTGGCACTACTACCACGGCTTTAATGGGCCACTGCTCGAATGCCAACTCCAGAGCTTCGAGGCTAATGCCCGTCACCGAATCGGTAGGGATTTCAATGGCACGGATACCAAGCCCGCGCAGAGTCTGCATCGTGCCATGAAATGTCGGAGATTCAACGGCGATAATATCACCCGGTTCACACACCGCACGGATCGACACGGACAGCGCTTCATGGCAGCCCGTGGTGATCACAATATCCTCTGCGGTGAGCTGACAACCGCTATCGATAGTTAAGCGTGCGACCTGCTCACGCAAGGCCGCAACGCCTAACAGACTGTCATAATTGAGCTGGTCAAGATCCTGCTTCTGCGCCATTCGGCTCTGAATTTTCCATAATGGCTTCAATGTCGGCTGGGTAAGGTCTGGCATGCCGCTACCTAATTGCAGCACGTTACCGCTGTTGCGGCTGCTTAATAATTCCAGCACCGATTCCCACTGGGTGATCTCGACGGGGCGTTGTACGGGGCGGGTTAACGCAGGAACAGGAGGCGTGGCTTTGCGCGTCGCAACGAAATAGCCAGAGCGCGGCTGCGGCACAATAAGCTGTTTCTCTTCTAGCAGGTGATACGCCTGCTGCACGGTACTGATGCTCACACCGTGCTCAATACTCAGTGTGCGCACTGAGGGTAAGCGCTCGCCGCTACGGTAGAGTCCCTGCTCAATCCTGTCTGAGAGCAAGCAAGCCAGATGTTGGTAACGCGTCATCGTATGATTCCCCTCGAGTTCACTCAATCTAAATCAGTACAGATCATCCTTTTTTTTACCATTCAGATCCTATCATGCGCAATCTGTATGTTAATAATAAGTGATTTTTGAATCTGTATTGAAATGCACAGGAACTGGACAATACCACTCAGACAACTGACTGAGGGCATTCATTATGGAATTCGATCAAAACCGCGCAGCAAAACCCTTTGATGTAACGCTATTGGATATGGTTCGCGGCACGGGGCGTGCCATCAAGAGATGGCGCGCCCGCCGTGAGACTCGCAAAATTCTGTCTCACTTAAGCGATGCACAACTGCGCGACATTGGCCTGACCCGCCACGATATCTGCCGTAAGGGCTGATTAAAGACGAAAAAAAACCCTGCCGAGGCAGGGTTTTTTATGGGTCAGCTTTCGCAGACGATTATTCGTCGTCGCTACCGCCAAGACCGGCGTTCAGCAGTTCAGCCAGGCTCGCAGAGGCTTCATCCGCAGTAACCTGCGGTGCAACCGGTGCTTCACCTACAGAACGGCGACGCATACGATCCTGATGGTAAGCATAACCGGTACCGGCCGGGATCAGACGACCCACGATCACGTTCTCTTTCAGGCCGCGCAGTTCATCGCGCTTACCTGCTACTGCTGCTTCAGTCAGGACACGTGTGGTCTCCTGGAACGATGCTGCAGAGATGAACGATTCGGTTGCCAGAGAAGCTTTGGTGATACCCAGCAGATCGCGCATAAAGGTTGCGCCAATTTTGCCGTTCGCTTCGAGGTCGCGGTTAGCGATCTTGATGCGAGAGTATTCAGCCTGCTCACCTTCCAGGAACTCGGTGCTGCCCGCGCTGGCGATGGTTGCTTTACGCAGCATCTGACGCACGATGACTTCGATGTGTTTATCGTTAATCTTAACGCCTTGCAGACGGTAAACTTCCTGCACTTCGTTAGTGATGTAACGTGTAACCGCATGGACGCCACGCAGACGCAGGATGTCGTGTGGAGACTCTGGGCCGTCAGAAACAACGTCACCACGTTCTACACGCTCACCTTCGAATACGTTCAGCTGACGCCATTTCGGAATCATCTCTTCGTACGGATCGCTACCATCAACCGGTGTAATCACCAGACGACGCTTGCCTTTGGTCTCTTTACCGAACGAGATAATACCGCTGATCTCGGCCAGAATTGCTGGCTCTTTCGGACGACGCGCTTCGAACAGGTCAGCAACGCGTGGCAGACCACCGGTGATGTCCTTGGTACCGCCAGATTCCTGAGGTACACGCGACAGGGTGTCACCCGCGCTGATCTTAACGCCATCTTCCAGCTGAACAATCGCTTTGCCCGGCAGGAAGTACTGAGCTGGCATGTCGGTACCTGGAATCAGAACATCATTTCCGTTGGCATCAACAATTTTCAGCGCAGGACGCAGATCTTTACCGCCCGCAGTACGTTCTGCAGAATCCAGAACCACCAGCGATGACAGACCAGTCAGGTCATCAGTCTGACGAGTAATCGTCTGACCATCGATCATGTCAGTGAAGCGAATGAAACCGCCCACTTCGGTGATAACAGGCATGGTGTGCGGATCCCAGTTTGCTACGGTCTCGCCCGCTGCAACCTGCTCACCATCACCTTTAGCCATCATCGCGCCGTAAGGGACTTTATAGCTCTCTTTGGTACGACCGAATTCATCGATCATCTTCAGCTCAACATTACGAGAGACGATAACCAGTTTCCCGGAGGAGTTGGTTACAGACTTCGCGTTGGTCAGCTTAATAGTACCTTTGTTCTTCACCTGGATGCTGGATTCAGCAGCCGCACGAGATGCCGCACCACCGATGTGGAACGTACGCATCGTCAGCTGTGTACCCGGCTCACCGATGGACTGTGCTGCGATAACGCCGATGGCCTCACCTTTGTTGATGATGTGACCACGTGCCAGGTCGCGACCGTAGCAGTGTGCACACACACCAAAGTCGGTTTCACAACCAACAACAGAACGCACTTTGATCGCATCAACTGAGTTGAGTTCGATCACATCACACCAGTGCTCATCGATCAGCGTGTTACGCGGGATCAGGATGTCAGCAGTACCTGGCTTCAGTACGTCTTCAGCAGTCACACGACCCAGTACACGCTCACGCAGTGGTTCTTTAACGTCGCCACCTTCGATGACCGGAGTCATCATGATGCCTTCGAAAGTACCACAGTCGTCTTCGGTAACCACCAGATCCTGTGCAACGTCTACCAGACGACGCGTCAGATAACCGGAGTTAGCGGTTTTCAGTGCGGTATCCGCAAGACCTTTACGCGCACCGTGCGTCGAGATGAAGTACTGGAGTACGTTCAGACCTTCGCGGAAGTTCGCGGTGATTGGCGTTTCGATGATTGAGCCATCTGGCTTAGCCATCAGACCACGCATACCGGCCAGCTGACGAATCTGTGCAGCAGAACCACGCGCACCGGAGTCGGCCATCATGTAGATACTGTTGAACGAGACTTGCTGCTCTTCTTCGCCGTGACGGTTGATCACGGTTTCGGTTTGCAGGTTGTCCATCATCGCCTTGGAAACGCGTTCGTTTGCTGCGGCCCAGATATCGATGACTTTGTTGTAACGTTCGCCAGCAGTAACCAGACCAGACTGGAACTGTTCCTGAATCTCAGCAACTTCCGCTTCTGCTTCTGCCACGATTTCCGCTTTCTTAGCCGGGATCACCATGTCGTCGATACCTACAGAGGCACCTGAACGGGCTGCGTAAGCAAAGCCGGTATACATGGTCTGGTCAGCGAAGATAACGGTCGGCTTCAGGCCCAGGATGCGGTAACAGGTGTTCAGCATCTTAGAGATAGCTTTCTTACCCAGCGCCTGGTTGACGATGGAGTAAGGCAGACCTTTCGGCACGATCATCCACAGAATCGCACGACCAATGGTGGTGTCGATTAAGCTGGTTTTCGCGACGAACTCTTCTTGTTCGTTTTTGCTGTACTCGGTGATACGCACTTTAACGCGAGCATGCAACTCGGCCAGGCCAGCGCGATAAACACGCTCAGCTTCTTTCGGGCCAGTCAGCACCATGCCTTCGCCGCGCGCATTCACTTTGTCACGGGTCATGTAGTACAGACCCAGTACAACGTCCTGAGAAGGAACGATGATTGGCTCGCCATTCGCAGGTGACAGGATGTTGTTGGTAGACATCATCAGAGCACGTGCTTCCAGCTGAGCTTCCAGCGTCAGCGGTACGTGAACTGCCATCTGGTCACCATCGAAGTCGGCGTTATATGCCGCACAAACCAGCGGGTGCAGCTGGATTGCTTTACCTTCGATCAGAACAGGTTCGAATGCCTGGATACCCAAACGGTGCAGGGTTGGTGCACGGTTCAGCAGTACTGGGTGTTCGCGGATCACTTCGTCCAGGATATCCCAAACGACAGCTTCTTCACGCTCAACCATCTTCTTAGCAGCTTTGATGGTGGTCGCGAGGCCACGCAGTTCCAGCTTGCCGTAGATGAACGGCTTGAACAGCTCAAGTGCCATTTTCTTCGGCAGACCACACTGATGCAGACGCAGGTATGGACCTACGGTGATTACAGAACGGCCAGAGTAGTCAACACGTTTACCCAACAGGTTCTGACGGAAACGACCCTGCTTACCTTTGATCATGTCGGCCAAAGATTTCAGAGGACGTTTGTTAGAGCCAGTGATGGCACGACCGCGACGGCCGTTATCCAGCAAGGCATCTACCGCTTCCTGCAGCATACGTTTTTCGTTACGTACGATGATATCTGGCGCAGCCAGATCCAGCAGACGCTTCAGACGGTTGTTACGGTTGATAACGCGACGATACAGATCGTTCAGATCCGACGTAGCGAAACGACCACCATCCAGCGGTACCAGCGGACGCAGATCTGGCGGCAGAACCGGCAGAACGGTCAGGATCATCCACTCTGGCTTGTTACCAGACTGTACGAACGCTTCCAGCAGCTTGATACGCTTGGTCAGCTTTTTACGTTTGGTCTCGGAGTTGGTTTCGTTCAGCTCTTCACGCAGCTGCTCGCACTCTTGCTCCAGATCCATATTTTTCAGCAGCGCCTGGATAGCTTCCGCACCCATCTTCGCGTCGAATTCGTCACCGAACTCTTCCAGCGCATCAAGGTACTGCTCTTCGGTCAGAATCTGACGTTTTTCCAGGTTGGTCATACCGCCTTCGATCACAACATAAGATTCGAAGTACAGTACGCGCTCGATATCACGCAGTGGCATATCCAGCAGTAAGCCGATACGCGAAGGCAGTGATTTCAGGAACCAAATGTGCGCAGTTGGTGAAGCCAGTTCAATGTGGCCCATGCGCTCACGACGAACCTTGGTCTGTGTAACTTCAACGCCACACTTCTCACAGATCACGCCACGATGTTTTAAACGCTTGTACTTACCGCACAGGCATTCGTAATCTTTTACCGGCCCAAAGATACGGGCGCAGAAAAGACCGTCACGCTCCGGCTTGAAGGTACGGTAGTTAATGGTTTCTGGCTTTTTAACTTCACCAAAAGACCATGAACGGATCATATCTGGCGAAGCCAGAGCGATCTTGATCGCATCAAACTCTTCGGTCTTAGTTTGCGCTTTCAGAAACTTAAGTAAGTCTTTCACGGATTAGCTCCCGTCGGAGTGGAACTCTCAGGGACGCACACCGAAGTGCGCGTCCCGTAACCAGTACTTACGAGTGCTTACTCGTCTTCCAGCTCGATGTTGATACCCAGCGAGCGGATCTCTTTCAACAGTACGTTGAAGGATTCCGGCATGCCCGGTTCCATCTGATGGTTGCCATCGACGATGTTTTTATACATCTTCGTACGGCCATTCACGTCATCAGACTTAACGGTCAGCATTTCCTGCAGGGTATAAGCAGCACCGTATGCTTCCAGTGCCCACACTTCCATCTCACCGAAGCGCTGACCACCGAACTGCGCTTTACCACCCAGCGGCTGCTGAGTAACAAGGCTGTACGAGCCAGTTGAACGGGCGTGCATCTTGTCGTCGACCAGGTGGTTCAGTTTCAGCATGTACATGTAACCTACGGTTACCTGACGCTCAAACTGCTCACCGGTACGGCCGTCGAACAGAGTGATCTGACCGGAAGAAGGCAGGCCTCCGAGCTGCAGCAGCTCTTTGATCTCGCTCTCTTTCGCACCATCAAACACTGGCGTTGCGATTGGCATACCTTTTTTCAGGTTCTCAGCCAGACGCAGAACTTCGTCGTCAGTGAAGGTGTTCAGATCGACTTTCTGACGCACATCGGTGCCCAGATCGTAAGCACGCTGGATGAACTCACGCAGTTTGGCGACTTCTTCCTGCTTCTTCAGCATCGCATTGATTTTCTCACCAATGCCTTTAGCCGCCATACCCAGGTGGGTTTCCAGGATCTGACCGATGTTCATACGTGACGGTACGCCCAGCGGGTTCAGTACGATGTCGACCGGCGTGCCGTTCTCATCGTAAGGCATATCTTCGATCGGGTTGATCTTAGAGATAACACCTTTGTTACCGTGACGACCTGCCATCTTGTCACCAGGCTGGATCTGACGTTTAACCGCCAGGTACACTTTCACGATTTTCAGCACGCCTGGTGCCAGGTCATCGCCCTGAGTGATTTTGCGACGTTTAGCTTCGAGTTTCTTCTCAAACTCGTGCTTCAGCTCGTCATACTGCTCAGCCAGCTGCTCGAGAGAGTTTTGCTTCTCTTCATCAGTCAGGCCCAGTTCCAACCAGCGCTCACGTGGCAGTTTGTCCAGCTTCTCAGCTTCAACACCACCCGAGATCAGTACAGCCTGAATACGGCTGAACAAGCCCGCTTCGAGGATCTGCAGTTCTTCAGACAGGTCTTTCTTAGCCTGCTTCAGCTGCATCTCTTCGATTTCCAGCGCACGTTTGTCTTTTTCTACGCCATCGCGAGTAAAGACTTGAACGTCGATAACCGTACCGGAAACACCGTTAGGAACACGCAGAGAAGAGTCTTTAACGTCAGACGCTTTCTCACCGAAGATCGCACGCAGCAGTTTCTCTTCTGGCGTCAGCTGAGTTTCGCCTTTCGGCGTCACTTTACCGACCAGAATGTCACCACCGGTCACTTCCGCACCGATATACACGATACCGGATTCATCCAGTTTGGAGAGTGCAGCTTCACCCACGTTCGGGATGTCAGCGGTGATCTCTTCTGGCCCCAGCTTGGTGTCACGAGACACACACGCCAGTTCCTGGATGTGGATAGTGGTGAAACGGTCTTCCTGGACAACACGCTCAGAAACGAGGATGGAGTCTTCGAAGTTGTAACCGTTCCATGGCATGAACGCCACGCGCATGTTCTGACCCAGCGCCAGTTCACCGAGATCGGTAGACGGGCCATCTGCCAGCACGTCGCCACGTTCGATTGGCTCACCCAGGGACACACATGGCATCTGGTTGATGCAGGTGTTCTGGTTAGAACGGGTGTACTTGGTCAGGTTGTAGATGTCGATACCCGCTTCGCCCGGATACATCTCATCTTCGTTAACTTTGATAACGATACGAGAAGCATCAACGTACTGAACGGAACCGCCACGTTTCGCTACGGCAGTTACACCGGAGTCAACCGCTACTGCGCGTTCCATACCGGTACCGACCAGCGGCTTATCAGCGCGCAGAGTTGGTACTGCCTGACGTTGCATGTTCGCACCCATCAAGGCGCGGTTAGCATCATCGTGCTCCAGGAATGGAATCAGTGACGCACCGACTGAAACGACCTGTTGGGTCGAAACGTCCATGTAGTCAACTTGATCACGACTGAACAGGCTTGATTCACCTTTGCTACGGCAAGTGACGAGATCGTCAACAAAGCTACCGTCTTCAGCAAGGTTAGTGTTCGCCTGAGCGATAACGTAGTTACCCTCTTCAATTGCAGAGAGGTAATGAATTTCATCACTCACTTTGCCATCTACTACGCGACGGTACGGAGTCTCAAGGAAGCCGTATTCGTTGGTCTGCGCGTAAACAGAAAGAGAGTTGATCAGACCGATGTTCGGACCTTCAGGCGTTTCGATTGGGCATACACGACCGTAGTGGGTTGGGTGTACGTCACGCACTTCGAAGCCTGCACGCTCACGCGTCAGACCGCCTGGGCCCAGGGCAGAGATACGACGCTTATGCGTGATCTCAGACAACGGGTTGTTCTGATCCATAAACTGGGACAGCTGGCTTGAACCAAAGAACTCTTTCACCGCCGCCGAAATAGGCTTGGCGTTGATCATGTCCTGAGGCATCAGGGTATCGAGGTCGCCCAGAGACAGACGCTCTTTAACAGCACGCTCAACACGCACCAGACCCACACGGAACTGGTTCTCAGCCATCTCACCGACTGAACGGATACGACGGTTGCCGAGGTGGTCGATATCATCGACTTCGCCAATACCGTTACGGATGCCGATCAGTTTCTTCATCACTTCGATGATGTCGTCTTTGCTCAGGATACCTGAACCTTCGATTTCATCACGCAGCAGTGAACGGTTGAACTTCATACGGCCAACTGCAGACAGATCGTAACGATCTTCTGAGAAGAACAGGTTCTCGAACAGGTTCTCTGCAGCTTCGCGCGTTGGCGGCTCACCAGGACGCATCATACGGTAGATCTCAACCAGCGCGCTCAGGCGATCGTTGGTTGGGTCAACACGCAGGGTCTCTGAAATGTATGGGCCGTGATCCAGGTCGTTGGTGAACAGCGTTTCAATGCGTTTGTGGCCTGACTGGCTCAGTTTAGCCAGCAGATCCAGTGAAAGTTCCATGTTCGCAGGAACGATCAGTTCACCGGTGTTCAAATCGACGTAGTCTTTAGCGACCACTTTGCCAGCGATATATTCGACTGGCACTTCAATGTGCTGAATACCGTCTTTTTCCAGCTGACGAATATGACGCGCAGTGATGCGACGACCTTTCTCAACGTAGACCGTGCCATTGGCTTCGATATCGAAGCTGGCGGTTTCACCACGCAGGCGCTCAGGCACCAGTTCCATCTGCAGTTTGTTATCGCGGATTTCATACACCACTTTATCAAAGAACAGATCAAGGATTTGTTCAGTGGTGTAGTGCAGCGCGCGCAGAATGATACTGGCCGGCAGCTTACGGCGACGGTCAATACGGACGAAGAGGTTGTCTTTCGGGTCGAATTCGAAGTCGAGCCATGAACCGCGGTAAGGGATGATACGTGCGTTATACAGCACTTTACCAGACGAGTGCGTCTTACCCTTATCGCTGTCAAAGAACACGCCAGGACTACGATGCAGCTGAGAAACAATAACACGCTCAGTACCGTTGATAACAAAGGTACCGTTGTCGGTCATGAGTGGAATTTCACCCATGTACACTTCTTGTTCTTTGATGTCTTTTACGGTGCCTTCCGGCGCTTCACGCTCGTAGATCACCAGACGCAGTTTCACGCGCAGCGGTGCCGAATAGGTCACGCCACGGATCTGACATTCAGTTACGTCAAAGACCGGCTCGCCCAAACGGTAGCTGACATACTGCAACTCAGAGTTGCCGCTGTAGCTTGAGATTGGGAATACGGAGCGGAAGGCAGCTTCCAGACCGTATTGGCCTTCTGGATCTTGCTCGATAAACTTCTGGAACGAGTCAAGCTGGATAGAAAGGAGATAAGGTATGTCCAGAACTTGCGGACGTTTACCAAAATCCTTACGAATACGTTTTTTCTCGGTATAGGAGTAAACCATAGGGTTCCTCAGCTAGCTGACATGTCGAACCACGCTGTCCGTCCTGAAGGGACAGTTCATGCAACACTATTTTGTTTTTCATGCGATGCGTAACACCCCATGCAATACATCTTTCTATCACTCTTAAATCATTTCATCGCTGTTGCGCAGGCAGGGAACCCTCACAGGAAAGCGATATATTAAGTCGTCGATAGAAAAAGATATTGAAGAGAAACAATGGACAAACAGTGCGAAACGCCATCGTTCCCCTGTAGCGCAAAAAGGCTGGTGACCAAAAAGTCACCAGCCATCAGCCTGATGTTACTCAGGCTGCAACCCGAAGGTTTTCTTACTTAACTTCAACTTCAGCGCCAGCTTCTTTCAGCAGTGCTTCCAGAGCAGCTGCGTCATCTTTGCTGATGCCTTCTTTGATAACACCGGTAGCTTCAACCAGGTCTTTAGCTTCTTTCAGGCCCAGACCAGTTGCAGTACGAACTGCTTTGATTACGGCAACTTTGTTAGCGCCAGCAGCTTTCAGAATTACGTCGAATTCAGTTTTCTCTTCAGCAGCTTCAGCTGGGCCAGCAGCAACAGCTACAGCAGCAGCAGCAGAAACGCCGAATTTTTCTTCCATAGCAGAAACCAGCTCAACTACTTCCATTACGGACATAGCTGCTACTGCTTCCAGAATTTGATCTTTGGTGATAGACATATCGATTGTTCCTAAAAAACAGAAAAAGTTTATACGTTAGCAAGTACGAAGGAAAAGAAGATGGCCTTAAGCCGCTTCTTTTGCATCGCGTACAGCAGCCAGAGTGCGAACCAGTTTGCCAGCAGCGGCTTCTTTCATGGTCGACATCAGACGTGCCAGTGCTTCTTCGTAAGTCGGCAGAGTTGCCAGACGGTCAATATTGGCCGCCGTGATCAGCTCACCTTCAAAGGCTGCAGCTTTGACCTCAAATTTTGCATTCGCTTTCGCGAACTCTTTGAACAGACGAGCAGCAGCGCCCGGGTGTTCCAAAGAGTATGCAATCAGGGTCGGACCAACAAACGTGTCTTTCAGGATCTCAAACTGAGTTCCTTCAACGACGCGGCGCAGCAAGGTGTTGCGAACAACACGCATGTAAACGCCAGCTTCACGACCTGCTTTACGCAGTTCGGTCATTTTATCAACGGTAACGCCACGGGAATCCGCAACAACCGCTGAAAGCGCGCCTTTGGCTACTTCGCTAACTTCAGCAACAATCGCTTGTTTGCCTTGAAGATTTAATGCCATTAGCTTTTGCTCCTGGATTTGACCGGGAAAAATTTCCCGGAACTCACTTCACTCAGCTACCCGAAGGCACTGAGCGCTATTACACGGTGAGCAGAATCCAGTGAAGAAAAAATTCTTTTTGGTTCTGTCACCGTCTACGCAGGGTATTAAGCAAGTTATCCGAAGATAATCCCGCTCCTGCGGTCTTGGACGGAGGCCAGGATAAGGCCTGGCTCCAACCTAAGCCATTGATAAATTAGGCAATTACGCTTTGTTAATCAGTGGCTTTGAATTTAGGTTCTGAATTGAATGACCAATCAGAACAACGGGCGTAAAATTCTAGATGAATTTTTCGCCCGTTTCAAGCAGCAATTAGTTTGCTGCTGCGCTCAGACCAGCCTGGTCAACGGCAACGCCGGCGCCCATGGTGGTAGAGATGCTAACTTTCTTGATGTACACGCCTTTAGCCTGTGAAGGTTTCGCTTTTTTCAGCGCAACCAGCAGAGATTCCAGGTTTTCTTTCAGTTTGTCAGCGTCGAAGTCCACTTTACCGATGGTAGTGTGGATGATGCCGTTTTTGTCGTTACGATAACGAACCTGACCTGCTTTAGCGTTTTTCACTGCTTCAGCAACGTTAGGGGTTACAGTACCCACTTTCGGGTTTGGCATCAGGCCGCGTGGACCCAGAACCTGGCCCAACTGGCCAACAACGCGCATTGCATCTGGAGATGCGATAACAACGTCAAAGTTCATTTCGCCTTTTTTGATCTGGTCAGCCAGATCTTCCATACCTACCAGCTCAGCGCCAGCTGCTTTAGCAGCTTCTGCGTTTGCGCCTTGGGTAAATACAGCAACACGTACTGAACGACCAGTACCGTGTGGCAGAACAGTCGCGCCGCGAACGTTCTGATCTGATTTACGTGCATCGATGCCGAGGTTAACAGCAACGTCAACGCTTTCAACGAACTTAGCAGTTGCCAGTTCTTTCAGCAGAGCAATAGCTTCAGCGATGTCGTACTGCTTGGTCGCGTCAACTTTGTCACGGATTACGCTCATGCGCTTGGTCAGCTTAGCCATTTCTTAATCCTCTACTACCAGGCCCATGGAACGTGCAGTACCTTCGATAGAGCGAGTCATCGCTTCTACGTCAGCACCAGTCATGTCCGCAGCTTTAGTTTCTGCGATTTCACGTACCTGAGCACGAGAAACTTTACCGACTTTGTCTTTGTTCGGCTTACCAGAACCAGACTTGATGCCTGCTGCTTTTTTCAGCAGTACAGCAGCCGGAGGGGTTTTGGTAACGAAGGTGAAAGAACGGTCGCTGTATACAGTGATAACAACTGGAGTAGGCAGGCCTTTCTCCAGAGATTCTGTTTTGGCGTTGAACGCTTTACAGAATTCCATGATGTTAACACCCTGCTGACCCAGTGCTGGACCAACAGGTGGACTTGGGTTCGCCATGCCAGCTGCAACCTGCAGCTTGACGTAGGCTTGTACTTTCTTAGCCATGATAATTCCTCAAATGGGTTATAGCGCCTGAAAACAGGCTCCCCGTGATTACGATTTACACGCTGTCACCAGCGCATAAAAACAAAAGGCGCGAAATTATAGGTAAATTTCGCGCCTTCTGCAAGAGCTAAAAAGTGAACAAAAGGGTTAACCTTTCTCCACCTGAGCAAAGTCGAGTTCGACTGGTGTTGCACGGCCAAAGATGGAAACAGAGACCTTCAAGCGGCTCTTTTCGTAATCCACCTCTTCGACCACACCGTTGAAATCGGCAAATGGACCGTCGTTGACGCGTACCATCTCGCCTGGCTCGAACAGAGTTTTTGGACGCGGCTTATCACCCACCTGCTGCAGGCGGTTCATAATCGCATCAACTTCTTTATCGCTAATCGGCGCAGGACGGTCAGAGGTACCACCAATGAAGCCCATGACACGCGGTACACTACGTACTAAGTGCCAGCTGGCGTCATTCATCACCATCTGAACCAATACATAGCCAGGGAAGAATTTACGTTCGCTTTTGCGACGCTGGCCACCACGGATTTCAACGACTTCTTCAGTCGGCACCATGACTTCACCAAACAGTTCTTCCATGTTGTGCAGTTTGATATGCTCTTGCAGCGACTTCGCTACGCGGGCTTCAAAACCGGAGAACGCCTGAACGACGTACCAGCGTTTTTTTGGAGCTTCAGACATCTCAGAACCTCAGGCCAGTGATAAACGATACCAGACGGACCAGAATTCCATCCAGCCCCCACAAAATCAGTGACATCACGGCAGTGACCGCGGCAACGATTAACGTGGTGTGCAATGTTTCCTGGCGAGTCGGCCAAATGACCTTACGCATTTCGGTTCTTGCTTCACGAGCAAAAGCCACAGTCGCTTTGCCTTTGATAGTCAGCAACGCTATGCCACCTGCCGCAGCGATCAGTACTACGACAGCCAGCGCGCGCAGAGGCAGCGTAATGTCGCGATAGAGATAGTTGCCAACGATTGCTACTAACAGCAACGCGATGACAGCAACCCACTTTATCGCTTCCAGGCCGCGCCCGCTCCCTTGAGCTTCGGTATTCGCACTCATAAACCAACCTGCCACAATAATTCAGAAACAATTCTGCCCCGCAGAGCGAGGCATCCAAACCGAATGAGCTTTTGGGCGTAACTCGGTATCCGACGCCGTAAACCAGAGCCTGTCTCAGCAATGATTATGATCGAAAATCACTGATGAGCCAGGTTCTATGTAACAGCGTGCAAAAAGGGCATCAAATGATGCCCTTTCCATGTGCATTGCGTCAAATGTTATCGCAATTAAGCGATAATTTCAGCAACAACACCCGCACCAACAGTACGGCCGCCTTCACGGATTGCGAAACGCAGGCCCTGATCCATAGCGATTGGCTTGATCAAGGTAACGGTCATTTTTACGTTATCGCCTGGCATTACCATCTCAACGCCTTCTGGCAGTTGAACGTCACCGGTCACGTCAGTAGTACGGAAGTAGAACTGAGGACGGTAGCCTTTGAAGAACGGAGTATGACGGCCGCCTTCATCTTTAGACAGTACGTAAACTTCTGAAGTGAACTGGGTATGTGGCTTGATGGTGCCCGGCTTAGCCAGAACCTGACCACGCTCGATATCTTCACGCTTGATACCACGCAGCAGAACACCACAGTTCTCGCCTGCCTGACCCTGGTCCAGCAGTTTGCGGAACATTTCAACGCCGGTACAGGTAGACTTAACGGTGTCTTTCAGACCAACAACTTCAACTTCGTCGCCTACTTTCACGATACCGCGCTCAACACGACCGGTAACAACAGTACCACGGCCAGAGATTGAGAATACGTCTTCGATTGGCAGCAGGAACGGCAGGTCGATTGCACGTACTGGCTCTGGGATGTAGTTATCCAGGTGACCAGCCAGTTCAATGATCTTCTCTTCCCACTCAGCAACACCGTTCAGTGCCTGCAGAGCAGAACCGCGGATGATTGGAGTATCGTCGCCAGGGAAGTCGTAGGCTGACAGCAGATCGCGAACTTCCATCTCTACCAGTTCCAGCAACTCTTCGTCATCAACCATGTCGCACTTGTTCAGGAACACGATGATGTAAGGAACGCCAACCTGACGACCCAGCAGGATGTGCTCACGGGTCTGTGGCATTGGGCCATCAGTCGCAGCAACAACCAGGATCGCGCCGTCCATCTGCGCAGCACCGGTGATCATGTTTTTCACATAGTCGGCGTGGCCTGGGCAGTCAACGTGCGCATAGTGGCGAGTCGGGGTTTCATATTCAACGTGAGAAGTGTTGATGGTGATACCACGTGCTTTCTCTTCTGGCGCCTTATCGATCTCATCGAACTTGCTGGCTTTACCGCCGTAGGTTTTAGCCAGAACGGTGGTGATTGCAGCAGTCAGGGTGGTTTTACCGTGGTCAACGTGACCGATGGTGCCCACGTTTACGTGCAGTTTGTTACGTTGAAATTGCTCTTTAGCCATCGCTAGTCCCTCTAAGACACGGATATATCGAAGATATCGTCATATCAACCAGGCAATGCCTGACTGTTTGGTTTACAGAGAGAGAATCAGGAGAGAGATAAAGGAAGTGGTGCTGATACCCAGAGTCGAACTGGGGACCTCACCCTTACCAAGGGTGCGCTCTACCAACTGAGCCATATCAGCACATCTGGAGCGGGCAGCGGGAATCGAACCCGCATCATCAGCTTGGAAGGCTGAGGTAATAGCCATTATACGATGCCCGCATCCTGGAACTCGGCTACCTGTTCTTTCTGTAGCTTATGAATAATAAAAGAAGACCTTCTATTATTCGAGCCTGCCAGAGTTTCTGGCTGACTTTGATTGCGAAAATCCGCAATCTGAATTCGAAGGTGAGAGAGATGAACTCACCCGCCAGATAAAGATTTTATCTGACGCTCAACCAAGTGGTTGAGATGGTGGTGGGAGAAGGATTCGAACCTTCGAAGTCTGTGACGGCAGATTTACAGTCTGCTCCCTTTGGCCGCTCGGGAATCCCACCTACTTGATTGGTGCCGGCTACCGGAATCGAACTGGTGACCTACTGATTACAAGTCAGTTGCTCTACCAACTGAGCTAAGCCGGCATCAAGTGGAGCGCATTATGGGAAGACCGAGCCCAGGATGCAACAAAAAAATTGCCAAAATTGTTCTATCGCTTACTATTTGTGCAAAACATCGCAAACCGCTCATCATTTGCAGTATTTTCGTCCAAATGCAGTGTGTTTTTACGCCGCTGCACTAAGTGATTTACAGATGCTTATCGTGGTTTGGTCGTCGCACGCCAGAAGCACAACGCCATTTTTCATTTAAAAGTGCGCAACTTTTTTTATTGGATCGGGTTTGATTGAACATTTTTTCAACTAACACAATGCAAGACGGGATTGTTCGTTAACGGATGCCACTGTCGGCGTGTTAAAGAGGGAGGCATTATTGATTGTCTGAAGACGGCTCAACGTTGTCAGCGAGGGAAAATCTGAAAAGATTTTACGCGGTGCTACAGCAAAATCGATTGTAATAAGCGACTAAGCAATAATAAAAATGCGGGCACGCTTACGAAAGCGTGCTCAGGTTTATCAATTTGCTTCTTTTTAAAGTGACACTGGTGTTACCCTCCAGCCCATTGTTCTCGTTACTTACCCCCTATGACGTGCAACTGAGCTCGACGCATCATTGTATGCCAGACGCTACAAGATGTTGATGAGCCGGGATTTGCGGTCAGATGCATACTTATGAGTAAAAAAACGACACCACTCACTACACCCTATTTGCAGTTTGACCGTCAGCAATGGGCCGCCCTGCGCGACTCAGTGCCAATGACGCTCGCTGAAGGCGAAATTGAACGACTACGCGGTATCAATGAAGATCTCTCCTTAGAAGAGGTTGCTGAAATCTATTTGCCGCTCTCACGTCTGCTTAACTTCTATATAAGTTCTAATCTGCGCCGTCAGGCCGTGCTGGAGCAGTTCCTTGGCACTAACGGGCAAAAGATTCCCTATATCATCAGTATTGCCGGTAGTGTTGCTGTAGGTAAAAGTACAACCGCGCGTGTGTTGCAGGCGCTGCTCAGCCGTTGGCCAGAACATCGTAAAGTTGAGTTGATTACTACTGACGGCTTTTTACACCCCAATGCAGTGTTAAAAGAACGGGGGCTGATGAAGAAGAAGGGCTTCCCGCAATCTTATGACATGCATCGTCTGGTGAACTTCGTCTCCGATTTGAAATCGGGCGCTAGCCAGGTCACGGCGCCGGTTTATTCACACCTTATTTATGATGTGATCCCGGATGGCGATAAGGTGGTACAACAGCCTGATATTCTTATTCTGGAAGGCTTAAACGTGCTGCAAAGTGGGATGGATTATCCCCACGATCCGCATCATGTATTTGTTTCTGATTTTGTCGACTTCTCAATTTATGTCGATGCACCTGAAACATTATTAGAACGCTGGTACGTTAATCGTTTCCTAAAATTCCGTGAAGGTGCCTTCAGCGATCCCGATTCTTATTTCCACCATTATTCTCAATTGCCTAAAGAAGAGGCGGAAAATATTGCTCGCGGATTATGGAAAGAAATTAACTGGCTGAATCTTAACGAAAACATCCTCCCAACCCGGGAGCGCGCCAGTCTGATAATGACAAAGTCTGCAGATCATGCCGTGCAAAGTGTTCGCCTGAGAAAATAACGTTTCATATTTAAACGCCCTAACTTACCTGGGCGTTTAATTTCTCAGGTCAATTCGCATTAATTGCCAGGACGCAGCGAAATCTCACCTCCCACCCAGGACTTTACTTCGCCATCTTGATCCAGTAATAAACCACCCTGCTTATCAATACCACGTGCTATACCATGAACTTCCCTGTCGCCAATCAGCAGCTTAACCGGGCGATTGATAAAATTGTCCAGAGCATCCCAACGCTCTACAAACGGTGCCAATCCGTCACGCTCGAAAATCGGCAGTGCTTCGCGCAGGCTATTGATGATTTTTGCAGCCAACTCATTGCGATCGATTTCAACTCCGGCTTCCTGCAAATTAATCCACCCCTGATTAATTTCAGCGGCTCCTTCTGAGCGCATCACCAGATTGACACCAGCCCCCATGACAATTTGCGCTGCGTCGCCTGTTTTGCCGGTTAGTTCAACCAGAATCCCGGCCAATTTACGGTCGTTCAGGTAGAGATCATTGGGCCATTTAACGCGCACATCGGGTACGCCTAACGACTGGATAACCTCGGCCATCACGATGCCAATCACCAGGCTTAACCCCATTGCTGCAGCGGGGCCTTGCTCAAGTCGCCAGTACATCGAAAGATAGAGATTAGAACCAAAAGGAGAGAACCATTTTCTGCCTCGGCGGCCACGGCCCGCTTGCTGATACTCGGCAATACAGGCATGACCAGAAGGCAACTGATCCATCCTATCCAGCAGATACTGGTTGGTAGAATCAATCACAGGGATGACATCTAAATCTGGTTGATGCAGATGCGAAAGAATATCGGCTTCATTCAGCAATTGAATGGGGGCAGGCAAGCTATATCCTTTTCCTGTGACGGTATAGACATCCAGACCCCAGCTCTTCAGGGTTTGGATATGCTTATTAATGGCTGCACGGCTCATACCCAATGCTTCACCCAACTGCTCGCCTGAATGGAATTCTCCATCAGCCAGCAGCGCGACCAATTTCAGCGGAACACTATTATCTTTCATGAAATGACCTCAACGGCGTTACGTTCGCCTTGAGCACCAATGAAGCGAACCTCTGGCTCGAGCCAAACATTGAATTTTTCACCCACGTGGTTTCGCACCTCGTGCGCTAAAGCAACGATATCCTTTGGCGTTGCCTGGTTTTCATTGATTAACACCAGTGCCTGGTGACGGTGTACCGCAGCACCACCTACCTGATATCCCTTTAGATGACATTGATCGATCAACCAGCCTGCTGCTAATTTGACGTCACCATTTGCCTGCGGGTAATGTGGCATCCCCGGCCATGCCTCTAACAGCTCATTGGCCAAATCGCGTGTGATAAGAGGGTTTTTGAAGAAGCTACCTACATTGCCCGTTACCCGCGGATCGGGCAGTTTACTCTGACGCATTTGGCAAACTGCATTGAACACATCCCATGCGCATACGGTGGCTGGATTCAGTTTCGCTAAATCGCCGTAACTCAGCACCGGCTTCCATTGCTTAGCCAGACGGAGCCCAACAGCAATAATGACGTGATTATCCTTCATCTCGTGTTTAAAAATACTGTCACGATACCCAAACTGACACGCTTCGCGTTTCAGGCGGCTGATTTTTTGTGTGGGCAGGTGCAGCACATCAACGTATTGGCAAATATCCTTAAATTCAACACCATAAGCGCCAATGTTCTGGATAGGTGCTGAACCGGCCATGCCCGGAATTAACGCCAGGTTTTCCAGGCCGGTAATACCTTTTTTTAAAGTATGCTCAACCAACTGGTGCCAGTTCTCACCAGCGCCAATATGCAAATGCCATGCTTCATCCTCTTCCTCAAGTGAAATACCTTTGATGGCATTAATGATCACGCCACCATCAAAGTCTTCCAGGAAAAGCACATTGCTTCCCTCACCCAATACGATGAAAGGTTGATTCGCCTGTTGAGTCGCTTGCCATGCGCGAACAATGGCTTCAGATGTGTCTGCGATATACAGCGATTGTGCACTGACTTCGAGACCCAGTGTGTTGAAAGCTTTTATAGAAGTGTTGGGGCTGGACATTTCACGGCCTTTACTGATTTATCTGGCCGTAGTTTACCCGATCAGTTAGTCACGGGTGGGATGTTTTCGTGGCTTTTAGCGGGGATTTCGCCGTTCTGCAGACGCAAAAAAACCCTGAACTTTCGTTCAGGGTTTCTTCACTTATTTAATGCCTGGCAGTTCCCTACTCTCGCATGGGGAGGCCCCACACTACCATCGGCGCTACGGCGTTTCACTTCTGAGTTCGGCATGGGGTCAGGTGGGACCACCGCGCTACAGCCGCCAGGCAAATTCTT
>NZ_SZZZ01000030.1:0-31793 GCF_009830025.1 Pantoea sp. Taur | reverse complement strand
AAAAAGTGCCATGCCGGTTACAGCCCAGACCATCATTTCCATCGATAAACGGCGCTTTCGTAACGTCACTGTCCCGGTATCAGCGAGACACTCGTCAATGAGTTCAGGAGAAAGGAGATCGGAAAGCCCCGAGAATTCCTGAGGCGTAAACTTATGAACGATATCGAGAGCCTGACTGAGAAGCATAAAAAAATCCGTAATCCCTGAGAGATTACGGATTCTTGCAGAACTGCCGGATCGTTCAACCGATCATTTTTGTCTTAACTGATCGGCATTACGCAACGTGCGGGGCTTTTTTTGTTCGCCATAAAGGGTGGTTCTGAGATTTCCCGGTCGCCCTGTAGGGCAACACCACGACGAAATGAGACGATTTTCTCAGGGGCACATTGATGGGTGCCGGGATAAACATCAACGGCGATCTAAAATCTCAAAGCAGTAGCTGTGCGAGTTTTGCGCATCGGCGTCATGAAACTCGCTAAAGGTCGATTGCCACTCATCCGGCTCGTAATCCGGGAATTGGGTGTCACCTTCGACTTCGGCATCAATGTGTGTGAGATACAAACGATCGGCGCGCGCCAGCATCTGTTCGTAAATGCGACCGCCGCCGATCACCATGACCTCTTCCACGTCTCCCGCCGCTTTCACTGCTTCGTCCAGCGAAGTCACCCAGGTCACGCCTTCATGGGTGCCCGGCTGGCTGCTCACCACGATATTCAAACGTCCCGGTAGCGGGCGGCCGATTGATTCAAAGGTCAGACGCCCCATAATCACCGGTTTATTCAGCGTATTACGTTTAAACCACGCCAAATCAGCAGGCAGGTTCCAGGGCATGGCGTTTTCCATACCAATAATGCGATCGGCTGCCAGTGCTGCGATCAGACTAATCATGTTAAAAGACCTACAGGAAAAAAATTGGCGCCATCATACGTAAAGGCGAAAGTTTCGTCGATAGGCCGCCCCCGCTATTTGCGTAAAGCTCCTATGCGACCGCATTTTTGTTATTGGACAGAGTTTTACACCGACTTTCCCACCATACATGGAAATAGACGCCAGATTAGTCCAGCGGAACGCTACAACTCAGGGTGAAATGAGGCTTTGACGTGATGGAGTGTAAAGAAAACCGCACTGTCTGCGACAAAGAAAAACGGCTCCCGCAGGAGCCGTTGATACTTCGATTAGAAATCGTAGCGCAGACGCACCAGGTTCATGTTACCCAGTGATTTGTCGGTGCTAGAAGTGATCACGTATTCGTAATCAATCTGGAAGCCGTAGTCCAGTTTAGTGCTGATACCTACGCCATTGTCGATACGCTTGTAGTTACGTCCATTGACGAACTCCAGACGGTCACCCATGAAGTATGGCTGGATCGATTTAACCGCATACTGATCGATAGCGAATTTGTAGCCCGCGAAGTATTCCACGCCCCACGCATCATCGGCGAAGTAGTTGTTAACGGTGTTCTTCTTGGTTGGTGAGAAGTTCTGATACCAGCCTGCACCTGCAGACAGCGTCCAGTTATCCGGGGTCCAACTCAGCGCGGTACCGTAGATGTTCTGGTCGTAGTCTTTGCTTTCACCGGTGCCTGGGTTATGGATATCTGCACGGGTGTAGTTCCATGCCGTGCCCCATGCCAGATCTTTTGTGATGTGATAGTTCACACCCAGTGAGCCGCCGCCTTTACGCTTGTAACGCAGGCCGTTGCCTGGCAGGTAGTTGTTATCTTCAAACAGGTATGAAGCGTAAACATCAACGTCGCCGAAGGTATTTTTGTACTTCAGCATCTTACGTGAACGGTATGAACCGTCGTAATCGCCGTTGATACCGTTGCCCGGTGCCTGAGCCAGCATGTCGTAGTCCCAGATATCGGTCTTCGCACCGACCACATCATAGTAAACACTGTTCTGCTGACCAAAGGTCAACTGACCCCAGGTTTTGCTCTTCAGACCGGTGTAAAGTTGACGACGCGTGGTGTTGTTCTGGCCATCGGCATAGTGGTTATCCCAACCCCACCAGGCCGGGAAGTTCACGCCCAGCTCGTAGTAGCTGACCCAGCTGATGTCATCAAACAGGTAGTAATCCGCGGAGAAACGGAAACGTGAACCACCATCGTAGCCGTTACGCTTGTACGATTGATCACTGACGCCAGCCTGATGCTGGAACTGAGGACGAATACTGCCGCCGACTTTGAAATCAAGACGACTAAGTGGATCGCCTGCCTGCGGATCCTGCTTCAGCAGGGTAATTTCCGCCTGGCTGGCGAGAGGCGCAGCAACTAATAACGCAGCCACTGCGCTGAGGGTGAAAGCACGCATTTTCATTTTTTATATCCCAGTTAAGGTGAGCGCTCTATTGATGAGCGCTCAAGATAGTACGGTGCGCTTACCGGGATCGTATTTATAATTTTGTGCGGATAATCCGAGGTGTAACCGTTATCGCATCAACTGATAAAAACTATGTCAAATCAATATATTTTTCACACATAACCTTATTCAACCAACGATAAACAGGCGAAAAAAAACGGCTCCCTAAGGAGCCGTTTTCAGTTGGTCAACTTATTGATTAACCTTTGATTTGCGCATGCATTTCCTGCACTGAAATCACTTTCTCTGTCGGATCTGCATTCAACGCCATCGCGGTAGCAAATCCACCATTCAGCGTGGTGTCATAATGCACTTTATATTGCAGTGCACTGCGGCGAATCAGTTTGGAATCTTCAATCGCCTGACGACCTGCGGTGGTATTGACGATGTAGGTGTATTCGCCATTCTTCAGACGGTCCTGAATGTGTGGACGACCTTCATGCACCTTGTTAACCAGACGTGGGTTGATACCGGCCTCACCCAGCACCACAGCGGTGCCGTGTGTGGCGTCCAACTCGAAGCCAAACTTCTGCAGCTTCGCCGCCAGGTCAACGATACGTTTCTTATCGCCTTCGCGCACAGACAGTAACGCACGACCGGTTTTCTTCATGTTGCTCTGCGCACCCAGCATCGCTTTGGCGAACGCTTCCGCAAAGGTACGACCGACACCCATCACTTCACCGGTAGAACGCATCTCTGGACCAAGAATCGGGTCAACACCCGGGAACTTGTTGAACGGTAGCACCACTTCTTTCACCGAATAATACGGTGGAATGATTTCTTTCGTGACGCCCTGCTCAGCCAGGGTTTTACCTGCCATCACGCGTGCAGCCACTTTCGCTAAAGGTACGCCGGTCGCTTTAGACACGAATGGCACGGTACGCGCCGCACGTGGGTTCACCTCAATCAGGTAAACCTCGTTGTCCTTCACTGCAAACTGCACGTTCATCAAACCGCGTACGTTCAGCTCGAAAGCCAGTTTCTCGACCTGTTGACGCATCACGTTCTGGATTTCAGTGCTCAGCGTATAAGCCGGCAGTGAACAAGCGGAGTCACCTGAGTGAACGCCGGCTTGTTCGATGTGCTCCATGATGCCGCCAATCAGCACACGTTCACCGTCGCAAATCGCATCCACGTCGACTTCCACTGCATCATCCAGGAAGCGGTCCAGCAGTACCGGTGCATCGTTGGAAACAGAAACCGCGGTCTGGAAGTAACGCTTCAGGTCGATTTCATCATAAACGATTTCCATCGCACGACCGCCCAGCACATAGGAAGGACGTACCACCAACGGATAACCGATACCTGCCGCTTTCTCAACAGCTTGCTCCAGCGTAGCCACGGTGGCGTTAGCCGGTTGCTTCAGGCTCAGGCGATCAACCGCCTGCTGGAAACGTTCACGGTCTTCAGCACGGTCAATCGCATCTGGGCTAGTACCTATCACGGGCACACCTGCTGCTTCCAGCGCACGAGCCAGCTTCAGCGGGGTCTGGCCGCCGTACTGCACGATGACGCCTTTAGGCTTCTCGATGCGCACGATTTCCAGCACGTCTTCCAGCGTCACCGGTTCGAAGTACAAACGGTCGGAGGTGTCGTAGTCAGTCGATACGGTTTCCGGGTTACAGTTCACCATAATGGTTTCGTAACCGTCGTCGCGCAGCGCCAGTGCCGCATGTACGCAGCAGTAATCGAACTCGATACCCTGACCGATACGGTTTGGACCGCCGCCCAAAATCATGATTTTGTCACGATCCTGGTTTGGATTGGCCTCGCACTCTTCTTCATAAGTGGAGTACATATAAGCGGTATCGGTGGAGAATTCTGCCGCACAGGTGTCTACGCGTTTGTAGACTGGGTGCAGGTTGAACTGCTGACGCAGTTTGCGAATTTCGCTCTCTGCCACGCCCGCCAGGTTTGCCAGACGCACGTCAGCAAAGCCTTTGCGCTTCAGTGCACGCAGGAAATCAGCATTCAGTGAGTTGACACCTTCACGCGCAACCTGCTCTTCCAGACGTACCAGCTCTTCGATTTGCACCAGGAACCAGCGGTCAATGTTAGTCAGGTTGAACACGCCATCCACCGACATACCGGCACGGAACGCATCCGCGATGTACCAGATACGGTCAGAACCGGCATCTTTCAGCTCACGGCGGATGCGGGTCAGAGCTTCGGCATCATCCAGATCCACTTTCGGGTCGAAGCCGTTTGCCCCCACTTCCAGACCGCGCAGCGCTTTCTGCATTGATTCCTGGAAGGTGCGGCCAATCGCCATCACTTCACCCACAGATTTCATCTGCGTGGTCAGGCGGTCATTGGCACCAGCAAACTTCTCGAAGTTGAAGCGAGGAATCTTGGTCACAACGTAGTCGATTGACGGCTCAAACGACGCCGGCGTACGACCGCCGGTGATGTCATTCATCAGTTCATCGAGAGTGAAGCCCACCGCCAGTTTCGCGGCGACTTTTGCAATCGGGAAACCGGTCGCTTTGGAAGCCAGCGCCGACGAGCGCGACACGCGCGGGTTCATTTCGATAACCACAAGACGGCCGTCTTTTGGGTTAACCGAGAACTGCACGTTAGAACCGCCGGTTTCCACGCCGATTTCACGCAGTACCGCCAGCGAGGCGTTACGCATGATTTGGTATTCTTTATCCGTCAGGGTTTGCGCCGGTGCCACGGTGATGGAGTCACCGGTGTGGATACCCATCGCATCGAAGTTTTCGATCGAGCAGACGATGATGCAGTTGTCGTTTTTATCACGCACCACTTCCATCTCGTACTCTTTCCAGCCAATCAGCGACTCATCAATCAGCAGCTCATTGGTCGGTGACAGGTCGAGACCACGTTCACAAATCTCTTCGAACTCTTCACGGTTGTAAGCGATACCGCCACCGGTGCCGCCCATAGTAAAGGAAGGACGAATGATGCACGGGAAGCCTACATCTTCGGCCACGGCCAGTGCTTCTTCCATGGTATGCGCGATACCGGAACGCGCGGTGCCGAGGCCGATGCTTTTCATCGCCACGTCGAAACGGCGGCGGTCTTCAGCTTTATCGATGGCATCCGCGGTCGCACCGATCATGGTGACGCCGAACTCAGCCAGCACACCCTGACGCTCCAGCTCCAGCGCACAGTTCAGTGCAGTCTGGCCGCCCATGGTCGGCAGAACGGCATCCGGGCGCTCTTTTTCGATGATCTTACGTACTACTTCCCAGTGAATCGGCTCAATATAGGTCGCATCGGCCATTTCCGGGTCGGTCATGATGGTGGCCGGGTTGGAGTTGACCAGAATGACGCGGTAACCCTCTTCACGCAGCGCTTTACACGCCTGTGCACCGGAGTAGTCAAATTCACATGCCTGGCCGATAACGATCGGGCCAGCGCCAAGGATCAGGATGGATTTTATGTCTGTACGTTTTGGCATCGTGGGCTCCTGATTACTTCGCGTTAGAACGGTAAGCTTCGATCAGTTCGATAAAGTGATCGAACAGCGGCGCCGCATCGTGCGGGCCTGGGCTCGCTTCAGGGTGTCCCTGGAAGCTGAAGGCCGGTTTATCTGTGCGGTGAATACCTTGCACCGTCTGGTCGAACAGCGACACATGCGTGACACGCAGATTCGCTGGCAGCTGGCTGTCATCAACCGCGAAACCGTGGTTCTGCGCGGTAATCATCACCACATTGTTGTCGAGATCTTTGACCGGGTGGTTGCCGCCGTGGTGACCGAGTTTCATCTTCACGGTTTTTGCACCGCTTGCCAGCGCCAGCAGCTGATGGCCGAGGCAAATACCAAACACCGGAATATCAGTTTTCAGGAAGGCCTGAATGGCGTTGATGGCGTAATCGCAAGGCTCCGGGTCACCAGGACCGTTCGACAGGAAAATGCCGTCTGGATTGAGTGCCAGCACCTCTTCTGCGCTGGTCTTTGCCGGGACAACGGTCAAACGGCAACCGCGATCCACCAGCATACGCAGGATGTTGCGCTTAGCGCCGAAGTCATAGGCGACAACGTGGAATGGCAGCTCTGCAGCCGTTTTCTGCTCAGGCAAATCCCCTTCCAGTGTCCAGCTACCCTGCTGCCACGCGTAAGTTTCCGCCGTGGTCACTTCTTTCGCCAGGTCCATGCCTTTCAAGCCCGGGAACGCCTGCGCTTTTTGCAGCGCCAGTGCCGCATCCGGATTATCACCCGCGATAATGCAGCCGCTCTGAGCGCCCTTCTCGCGCAGCAAACGGGTCAGTTTGCGCGTGTCGATATCGGCGATGCCGACAATGTTATTGCGCTGCAAGTAAGCTGACAGGCTTTCTTCACTACGGAAGTTGCTGGTGATCAGCGGCAGGTCGCGAATAACGAGGCCTTGAGCATGGATTTGGCTGGATTCTTCATCGGCGGCGTTAACGCCAACATTGCCGATATGGGGATAAGTGAGGGTAACGATTTGGCGGGAATAGGAAGGATCAGTGAGGATTTCTTGATAACCAGTCATTGACGTGTTGAAAACGACTTCCCCCACTGCCGACCCCGTTGCCCCGATGGCCCGACCGTGGAATTGGGTTCCGTCTTCCAGAACCAAGAGCGCTGACTTAATCAAAACATCCTCCAGGGAATAAACAGTCACAATATTTGCATATTAATTCAAAATACATGCCCGAATCAATGCAAAATCCGCCTGAATGCTCGAATTTTGGCAAATTGCGCGCATTCTAATGATCGACCTTCAGCTTGTCTACCCTGAGTGGCTATTTTTTTGTATTTTTAAGGCTGTTGAATGTTAAAAAGCGAGAAAGGCGATAAAAGAGTGAGATAAGTGAGGAAAATAAACGGTTGCTAAGCGGCAATAATCGCAAACACGTGCTACCGCGCATAAATTTTTGACCAAATGGTCAAAAATCGCATCTTACTGACCTCCTGATAGAACTAAACATTGAAAAATAGCCATCAAAAGACAAAAATACAATTAAACCATCATTTTAATAAGTAAAATAAAGGGCAATGATCATATTGCCCTATTCAATCATCATCTTACCGATTGAAATAACCACATCACGATGGTTCACAACACTCACAACATCGATAAATCCAGCACATCCCGCATATCATAGAGGCCAGATTTCTTGTTCTTCAACCAACTTGCCGCCTTAACTGCACCATTAGCAAAGGTCATGCGGCTGGAAGCCTTATGGGTAATCTCTACACGCTCGCCAATATCAGCAAACATCGCGGTATGTTCACCAACGATATCGCCTGCGCGTACGGTAGCAAAGCCGATGGTCTGTGCTTGACGCTCGCCGGTATGGCCTTCGCGTGCGTAAACCGCGTGCTCGTCCAATTTCCAGTTCATCGCATCGGCAATCGCTTCGCCCATCGCTAACGCTGTACCTGATGGTGCATCAACTTTATGACGGTGGTGCGCTTCCACGATTTCAATATCAGCATAGTCACCCATCACTTTGGCTGCTTGCTGCAGCAGATTCAGCACCAGGTTCACACCAACACTAAAGTTAGCGGCAAACACAATGCCAATTTCTTCGGCAGCGGCGCGAATCGCTTCTTTACCTGCCTCATCAAAGCCGGTGGTGCCAATCACCATCGCCTTTTTATGCTTGCGGCAGAATGCCAGGTATTCCAGCGTACCTTCCGGCCGAGTAAAGTCGATCAGCACATCAAAATCATTGACCACTTTCAGCAAATCATCGGTAACGGTAATACCGGTTTTACCGATACCAGCCAGTTCACCTGCGTCAGCGCCCAGCAGTGAAGAACCGCTACGTGCCAGTGCTGCGCCTAACGCGACACCTTCCGCTTGCTGCACGGCCTGAATTAAATTGCGTCCCATGCGGCCTGGCGCACCAACGATAGCAATGCGGATATCACTCATAATTATTCATTCCTGATACAAATCTATGCATGCAAAGCGTAAACAGGTTAACGGTCAGATAACAGTCACGCCACAATAAAAAAGGGATAATAAGAATTTTATGCCAGCCGCCAAACATTATCAGTAAAAGCAATCCCACCTGCTGGAAGTGGTCTATTTGGCGACGACAGATAAAGAAAAGGCCGAACGATGTCGGCCTGATTCTGTCTCGATAGCAAACGCTTACTGGACGTTGCGCACTTCGACACGCAACTCTTTCGGCACTTCAAACACAATGTTCTCTTCACGGCCAATCAGCTCAATCGCGGCTTCGCCGCCATACTCTTTCAAGCGCTGAATCACCTGCTGCACCAGAATATCCGGTGCCGAGGCACCCGCCGTCACACCGATGATCTGCCTGCCTTTAACCCACTCTTCCTGAATGTCATCCGCTGAATCGATCAGCTTCGCCAGTTTCCCCGCACGCTGTGCCAGTTCGGCCAGACGGTTGGAGTTAGAGGAGTTTTTCGAGCCCACCACCAGCACCACTTCCGCATCACGCGCCAGAACACGCACGGCTTCCTGGCGGTTAGTCGTGGCGTAACAGATATCATCTTTGCGTGGGCCAATAATTGCCGGGAAGCGCTGACGCAGTGCATCAATCACATCTGATGTATCATCAACCGATAAAGTTGTCTGCGTCATGAAGCACAGATTGCCTTCGTCCTTAACGCTCAGCTTGAACACATCTTCCGGTGACTCCACCAAATACATGCCACCGTTGGGGTTGTTGTACTGCCCCATGGTGCCTTCTACTTCAGGGTGTCCGGCATGACCAATCAGAATGGCTTCCACACCTTTACGGCTGGCGCGCGCCACTTCCATATGTACCTTGGTCACCAGCGGACAAGTGGCGTCAAACAGCATCGTGAGATTGCGCGCTTTCGCTTCCGCCCGCACCGCCTGAGAAACGCCGTGAGCAGAGAAGATCAGGATGGCATCGTCCGGCACTTCGCTGATCTCTTCAATGAAGATCGCTCCTCGATCGCGCAAGCTGCTCACCACGTAGCGGTTATGTACCACTTCGTGACGCACGTAGATCGGTGCACCGTACATCTCCAGCGCGCGCTCCACGATGCTGATGGCGCGATCCACGCCTGCACAGAAACCGCGAGGGTTAGCTAACAGGATTTGCATCGCTGGCCTCCAGCACCGGATCAATCTCCAGCACTTCAATTTCAAACTGAATGCGCTGGCCGGCCAACGGATGGTTAAAATCAACGGTGATCGAGTCACCGGAAATTTCACGGATCACACCCGGCATCTCGCTACCACCTCTGCCGCTGAACAGCATGATGGAACCGACTTCCGGTTCGCCAGCATCTTTAAAGTCACGGCGCGAAAAGTACTGAACCAGGTCCGGACTGGTGCCACCAAAGGCATCTTCCGGTGCCAGCGTAAAGGCATGCTTATCGCCGACTTTACGTCCTAACAGTTCCTGTTCCAATGCACCAGACAAGCTGCCATCTCCCAGACGGAACAGCGCTGGTTTGCCGTTGGCGCGTGTGGATTCCGCTGTTGAGCCATCTTCCAGCTTCAGCGTGAAATGCACCAGCAACGCGCTATCGCGCTGTACGAAGTCGGTCATCTGTTACCCTTTCTCTTTTACCTGTTTATCTTTCGGGGTGAGAAAACCTTCTAACACCACCAACGCCGCGCCGATACAGATTCCGCAGTCAGCGATATTAAAGGTGGCGAAGTGCCAGTCTCCAACATAGAAGTCGATGAAATCGACCACGAAGCCGTGATAAGCACGATCAAACAGGTTACCCAACGCACCGCCGATAATCAGCGCGTAGGCAATATTGGTTAATTTGTGACTTGCACGGTTGCGATACATCATCACCACCAGCGCGACCACAATCGCAATCGCGATGCCGGCAAAGAACCAACGCTGCCAGCCACCTTTATCCGCCAGGAAGCTGAACGCCGCGCCATAGTTGTGCGCGTAGAACAGATTCAGGAACGGTATCAGCGGCTGAGTTTCATGCAGCATCATGTTATTCATGATCCACTGCTTGCTGGCGAAATCGATCACGATCACCACCAGCACCAGCCACAACCAGCGCAATCCGGTAGAGCAGAGTTTACTCATCAGGCAAATTTCCGCACTTCACCGTTGCCGGCTACGTTGGTGTAACAACGTCCACAGACCGCAGCATGCTCCGGATTCTGGCCAACGTCAGTAGTGTAATGCCAGCAACGCGGACATTTCTCGCCTTCTGCTTTATGCAGTGCGATTTTCAGACCTTTCAGTACTTCGCTCTGCTGCGCTTCATCGCTGGCAGTGGCGTAATCCGCCACCGTCGCGCCGGAAGTCAGCAGGACAAAACGCAGCTCATCGCCCAGCGCCTGCAGTTTAGCGGCCAGTTCAGCATCCGCGTAAAGCGTTACTGTGGCTTCCAGTGCGCCACCGATACGTTTATCGCTGCGCGCCTGCTCGATCACTTTGTTGACTTCACCGCGCACTTTCAGCAGCTCATCCCAATAAGCATCGTTCAGTGCTTCATTATCCGCCAGACCAAACAGGCCTTCATACCACTCTTCGGTGAATACGTATTTAGCACGTTCACCCGGCAGGTAGCCCCAGATTTCATCAGCAGTGAAGGACATGATTGGCGCCATCCAGCGCACCAGCGCTTCAACAATGTGCCACAGCGCGGTCTGGCAACTGCGACGCGCCAGGCTGTCACCTTTCGCGGTGTACTGACGATCTTTAATCACATCAAGATAGAACGAGCCCATTTCGATGGAGCAGAAGTGCATCAGACGCTGCACCACTTCATGGAAATCGTAGTTCTCGTAAGACTGGACGATGTCCTGCTGTGCAGCCAGCGCACGGCCAACCGCCCAGCGATCTACCACCACCATCTCTTCGGGTTTCACGCAATCGGTCGCCGGGTTGAAGCCCGCGAGGTTAGCCAGCAGGAAACGCGCGGTGTTACGGATACGACGATAGCTGTCCGCTGCACGTTTCAGGATCTCATCGGACACCGCCATTTCACCGGAGTAATCCGTTGAGGCGACCCACAGACGCAAGATATCCGCACCCAGTTTGTCCATCACATCCTGCGGAGCCACGGTGTTACCGATGGATTTCGACATTTTGCGGCCCTGACCGTCCACGGTGAAACCGTGCGTCAGTACCTGACGGTAAGGCGCTTTGCCTTTCATCGCCGTCGAGATCATCAGCGAAGACATGAACCAGCCACGATGCTGATCTGAACCTTCCAGATACATATCCGGCGCATGGCCACCAAATTCTGGGCGCGCATCAACCACAGAGTAGCTGGTTGATCCTGAATCGAACCACACATCCAGCGTATCTGGCACTTTGACATAGTGATCAGCGTCATCGCCCATCAGATCGCGCGGATCGAGATCCCACCATGCCTGAATGCCATCCTGCTCTACGCACTTCGCGACTTTTTCCATCAGCTCCAGTGTATCCGGGTGCAGCTGCTCGGTCTCTTTATGTACGAATAGCGCCATTGGCACGCCCCACGTACGCTGACGCGAGATACACCAATCTGGACGGTTCGCCACCATCGCTTCGATACGCGCCTGGCCCCAGTCTGGGATCCACTGCACGCCTTTGATCTCTTTCAGCGACTGCGCACGCAGGCCCTTCTGATCCATGCTGATGAACCACTGCGGGGTGGCACGGAAGATGATCGGGGTTTTGTGACGCCAGCAGTGTGGATAGCTGTGCAGCAGTTTCTCTACGTGCAGCAGCGCGCCTTTCTCTTTCAACAGCTCAACGATCATGTCGTTGGCTTTAAACACGTTTACGCCATCCAGCGTGGGATAGGTGCCTGGCAGGTACGCGCCATCCGGGCCGACCGGGTTAGCGGTTTCCAGACCGTATTTCTGGCCGATCACATAGTCATCTGGGCCGTGGCCAGGTGCGGTATGCACTGCACCGGTACCCGCTTCCAGCGTAACGTGCTCGCCCAATACGACTTTGGATTGGATCTGCTCAAGAAACGGGTGCTGGAACAGCTGCAGCTCAAGTGCCGCACCGTTGCATTCGCCCAGTACTTTCCACTCAGTGATGCCCGCGCGCTTCATCACACCCTCAACCATCTCTTTGGCGAGGATCAAGCTGCGGCCTTCGATTTGCAGCAACTGGTATTCGAACTCAGGATGCAGTGAGATACCGCGGTTGGCCGGCATGGTCCACGGGGTAGTGGTCCAGATCACCAGAGAAACCGGGCCTTCAGAGGCGGCAACGCCAAACTTCGCGCGCACCGCATCGGCATCGACGGCGTTAAACATCACGTCGATAGATGGGGAGGTTTTGTCGTAGTACTCCACTTCCGCTTCAGCCAGCGCCGAGCGGCAATCCATGCACCAGTGCACCGGCTTCGCGCCTTTGTGCAGGTGGCCGTTGCCAATGATTTTACTCAGCGCACGAATGATGTTGGCTTCGGTTTTGAAGTCCATGGTCAGGTAGGGACGATCCCAGTCGCCCAGCACGCCGAGACGGATGAAGTCTTTCTTCTGGCCTTCAACCTGTTCAGCAGCGTAGTTGCGGCAGGCGGCACGGAATTCCGCGGCGGAGACTTTCTCGCCTGGCTTACCGATCATCTGCTCAACTTTGTGCTCGATAGGCAAACCATGGCAGTCCCAACCCGGCACATACGGCGAGTCATAGCCCGCCATGCCTTTCGACTTAACGATAATGTCTTTCAGAATCTTGTTAACGGAGTGACCAATATGAATGCTGCCGTTCGCGTAAGGAGGGCCATCATGCAAAATAAAGGTTTTTTTCCCTTTTTTGGCTTCGCGGATGATGCCGTACAGGTTGTCATCAGTCCAACGTTGCAGCATTCCCGGTTCGCGTTTGGCCAGATCGCCACGCATCGGGAACCCCGTTTCCGGCAAATTCAGGGTAGATTTATAGTCACTCATCAGATTCTCGGTTCCGTATTTCGGTCATTAAGCCGGTGCGTTAAGCCCAAAAAATTGGCGGGCCGTCACCACATCTTTCGCAATTTGTTCTTTCAACGCGTCCAGCGAAGCGAAACGCTGTTCGTCGCGAATCTTCTGTTTCAGCACCACCTCAATGTGGTGGCCATAAAGATTCATATGTGTGTCAAGCAGGTGAACTTCAAGCTGCTGACGCAGACCTTTTACCGTCGGACGTGTGCCAATGTTGGCCACGCCAGCGATGGGCTTGTCGCCCAGGCCTAACACTTCTACCGCAAACACCCCTTTCACCGGCGTTACTGTGCGGCGTAATGGAATGTTAGCGGTGGGGAAACCAATGGTGCGCCCCAGTGCATCACCGTGCACCACGCGCCCTGAAATGCTGAATGGATGGCCCAGCAGCGCTTCCGCCTGCGCAAAATCATCCTGTGCCAGTGCCTGACGTACCGCCGTGCTACTGATACGCGCACCGCCATCACAATAGGTCTGGGTGCTGATGACGTCGAAGCCATACTCGACACCGGCTTTCTGTAATAACAGGAAATCTCCCTGGCGACCAGCGCCAAAGCGGAAATCATCACCCACTGCGAGAAACTTCACGTTGAGTTTATCGACCAGCAGTTCAGCGATAAAACTTTGTGCGGAGTGCGCCGCAAAACGGCGATCAAAGCGGACGCAGAGCACCGCATCAACACCCGCCAGCTCGAGATACTTCAGCTTCTCGCGCAAACGAGTCAGGCGTGCCGGGGCTTTGTCACCGGCAAACAATTCAAGTGGTTGCGGTTCAAACAGCATCACCACCACCGGCAGATTGCGTTGACGTCCTTCAGCAATCAACTCCGCCATCAATGCCTGGTGGCCGCGATGTACGCCGTCAAAATTGCCAATGGTCAGGACGCAGCCGCGATGCTGCTCTTTCAGATTATAAATACCGCGGATAAACTTCATGGCTGACTCAAACCGGTGGAAATCGGCGGATTATACCCTTGAATGGCCTTCAGGTTAACCCGTCTGCGTGCCTTTCCTGCGTATGGTGCGGCTTAATGCGCACGCAACCCATTGCTCAGGCAGGTAATGAAGATTTTTAATGCGAAATACTGTATTCAGCGACGTGTTGCTGGTAGAATCCTGCGCCATCAATTACGTAATCAAGCGCCGTTGCTAAAACGACGCTTATTTGCACAAATCCATTGACAAAAGAAGGCGCAAAAGGCATAGTCCTCGGCCTTTGATTTGTCCATATAGATCACATTTGGGAGTTGGACCTTGGCTAATATCAAATCAGCTAAGAAACGCGCCGTAACATCTGAGAAACGTCGCAAGCATAACGCAAGCAACCGTTCAATGATGCGTACTTTCATCAAGAAAGTATACGCGGCTATCGCAACAGGCGACAAAGCTGCTGCGCAGAACGCATTCAACGAAATGCAACCAATCGTGGACCGTCAGGCTGCTAAAGGTCTGATCCACAAAAACAAAGCTGCACGCCATAAAGCAAACCTGGCTGCACAGATCACCAAACTGGCTTAATCGCCTGTTAGGTTATCGCTTTGTCGAAAGAACCGGCGCTTAGCCGGTTTTTTTATGCCTGCGATTTAGCATTAAAGAGTGCGCTGAAATCACGATTGCAGATGCGCTGCACCGCCGGATGTTGAATCATACGCTCGGCAAAGATCACGTGATACTCCTCCATGACCGCCTCCAGACGCCCTATTTCACGGATCGTATCATCGCGATAGATCTCAGCGCCATAGAGTGTCGGCGCGACAAAAATCGCATTGTTCTGCGCACCAAAGGCCTTCATCAAAGCCGCATCATCAAACTCGCCCAGAATATCCGCCTGCAACCCCTGGCTGTGAATCCAGTTCAGCAACTTGCGGCCGAGCATCGAGCGACGCCCGGGAATGAGCAGGCGACGCTGCTCTAAACATGCCGGGAAAGGACGATCGGGCAGCGGTGCATTGCACCAGAAACTGACTGGGCATTCGCCGAGTTTCACTGAGAACAAACCTTCCTGCTGAGTGGAGTCGATTGGGCAATCCGAGACAATCATGTCGAGCTTGTGCTGGCTCAGTTGCTCCAGCAACATCTCGTGCGTTGACTCGAAACAGCGCAGATGAATTTTCTCCTCCGACACCACGGCCGCTTCCAGCACTTTGCTCACCAGTGGCTTCGATAATGCATCCGCCACACCCACGTCGAACAACAGATGCGACTCTTTGCGATAGTTAACGATATCCAGCATCTCCTGGCTGAGCATGAACATGCGATCGGCGTAGCGAAACACCAGTTGTCCGAGTTCATTAGGCACTAAACCCCGTCCCTGGCGACGAAACAGCGCGCCACCCAATTGCTCTTCCAGTGCTTTAATCTGACCCGTCACCGTTTGGGGCGTCAGGCACAGGACATCAGCGGCGCGTACCACGGAGCCGGTTTTGCACACCTGCCAGAAATAATAGAGATGATTGAAATTGAGCTGATTCATTATAAAAAAAGGAGGCTTACGCCTCCTTCCCTGTTTATCGCAGTTTGATACGCAGCAGCGTGTAACCAATTACTGCCGACAGCAGCGAGCCACTGAGGATACCGAGTTTCGAGAAGGTCACCAACTGCTCATGTGCGGCGTCAAAGGCCAGTGAACTAATGAAGATCGACATGGTGAAGCCAATACCACACAGTACACCGATCGCCATGATATCGCGTATTGCGGTGCCGTTCGGCAACACCGCCAGTCGCCACTTCACTGCCAGCCAGCAGAACAACGTAATGCCCAGCGGTTTACCGATCAACAGGCCGAGGATAATGCCCAGTGGCTCCGGTGACAGCACGTCGCCAAAGGTAATGCCACTTAAAGAGATACCGGCGTTAGCGAAAGCGAACAGCGGCAGAATCAGCCAGTTCACCCAGGGCACCAAACCGTGTGCCAAATGTTCTGCAGGCGAATGGCCATCCTTCTCTTCCAGCGGCACGAAGAAGCCCACGATCACCCCTGCCAGCGTGGCATGCACGCCGGATTTAAGCACAGCGGTCCACAGCACCACACCTACCAGCATGTAAATCGCAATGTTACGCACTCCGCAGCGGTTCAATATCGCCAGCAATACGATAGCGCCAGCTGCGACGCTCAGCGACAGCACCGAGAGATCGCTGGTATAGAACAACGCGATGATCACGATAGCGCCGAGATCATCAATAATCGCCAGTGCCATCAGGAACACTTTCAGTGCGGCAGGTACGCGGCTGCCGAGCAGTGCCAGCACACCTAAAGCAAAGGCAATGTCAGTGGCAGTTGGGATCGCCCAGCCGTTGCGAGCGATTTCATCAGCATGATTGAAACCGAAGAAGATCAGCCCGGGAACCACCATACCACCGAGCGCTGCAATCACCGGGAAGATGGCACGGTCGCGACTGGCTAATTCACCAATCATCAGCTCACGCTTCACTTCAAGGCCGATTAACAAGAAGAACAACGCCATCAACGCATCGTTGATCCACAGCAACAGGTTTTTGCTGATATCCAGTGCGCCAAAACGAATTTGCACCGGCTCAGCGAGGAACGATTGATAACCTTGCGCGGTTTCTGCACTGTTGGCGAGGATCATTGCCGCAACGGCGGCAAGAATCAGCACGATGCCGTTGCTGGCATCACTCGCGATAAAGCTCTTCAGTAAGCTTCGAATACTACGGGGTTTGTTCACAACTCCTCCTGAGCAGGACAATTTTTAGCGGCTAGTTTAGCGGCGTAAATACCTCGTTAAAAGCAGCTTATGTCTCGTTTATAGATCGGTAATAACGATCTATTAAATTACAGCCATAAAAAAAGCGGGGAGTCGCCTCCCCGCTTCATTGTGAACCACTTACCCGATTAGCGGGTCAGATCGTCAAAGAACTTTTTCACACCATCGAAGAAGCTTTTAGAGCGCGGGCTGTTTTTCTCACCCGTTGGGCCGCCAAAGCTCTCTTCCAGCTCACGCAACAACGCTTTCTGTTTGTCGTTGAGGCTAACTGGCGTTTCCACTACCACACGGCACAGCAAATCGCCAACGGCTCCGCCACGCACCGACTTCACACCTTTACCGCGCATGCGGAACAGCTTGCCGGTTTGCGTTTCAGACGGCACTTTCAGCTTCACGCGACCATCAAGAGTAGGCACTTCGATCTCGCCACCCAATGCCGCCATCGCGAAGTTGATCGGCACTTCACAGTACAGATTGTTATCTTCACGCTCGAAGATCGGGTGTTTCTTCACCGAGACCTGAACGTACAGATCGCCTGCTGGTGCACCATGTTCACCCGCTTCACCTTCGCCACTCAGACGAATGCGATCGCCGGTATCCACGCCTGCCGGGATTTTCACCGACAAGGTTTTCTGGCGTTCAACGCGACCATGTCCATGACAGGCGTTGCACGGATCTTTGATTACCGAACCACGACCGTGACAGGTCGGACACGCCTGCTGTACGGTGAAGAAGCCCTGGCGCATCTGCACCTGACCCGCACCATGACAGGTTGAACAGGTCTGTGGCTGCGTACCCGCTTTAGCCCCGCTGCCGTGGCAGACATCACACTCTTCCAGGGTAGGAATGCGGATCTCTTTGGTCACGCCGCGTACCGCTTCTTCCAGCGACAGCTCCATGTTGTAGCGTAAATCGGCGCCACGGGCAGCACGCTGACGGCGTCCACCACCAAAGATATCGCCAAATACGTCGCCAAAGATATCGCTGAAGTCAGCACCGCCGCCGCCAAAGCCGCCGCCACCGAATCCACCACCGCCCATGCCACCCTGTTCAAAGGCTGCATGGCCGTACTGGTCATAGGCCGCACGCTTCTGCGCATCGGTCAGGACTTCGTAGGCTTCTTTAATCTCTTTAAACTTAGCTTCGGCTTCTTTATTGTCCGGGTTACGGTCCGGATGGTATTTCATCGCCAGGCGCTTATAGGCCTTTTTGATTTCACGCTCATCTGCGGATTTAGAGACGCCTAAGATCTCGTAAAAATCACTCTTAGCCATTTTGTTCTGCCCTTAACATGATCGCACGGGCGTGGAGAGATCTCCTACGCCCGTGCTGGTTTCAACGGCTGTCAGGCCAGCCGTCGCGCCCGGTCAGGGGCAATTATTTTTTATCTTTAACTTCTTCGAATTCAGCGTCGACAACATCGTCATCTTTCTTCGCTGAAGCGTCGCCAGCATCTGCTGCGCCCGCCTGGCCTTGCTGCTGCGCCAGTTCCATCAGTTTGCTTGAGACTTCCATCAATGCCTGCATTTTGGCTTCGATTTCTGCTTTATCTTCGCCTTTCAGCGCGGTGTTCAGCTCGGTCAGCGCAGACTCGATCGGTGCTTTGTCTTCAGCAGACAGTTTGTCACCGGCTTCGTCCAACTGCTTACGGGTGCTATGCGCAATCTGGTCACCCTGGTTGCGCGTCTGCACCAGCTCTTCGAACTTACGGTCAGACTCGGCATTCGCTTCTGCGTCACGCACCATTTTTTCGATCTCTTCTTCGTTCAGACCTGAAGAAGCTTTGATGGTGATTTTCTGCTCTTTACCGCTGTTCTTGTCTTTCGCAGACACGTGCAGGATACCATCGGCATCGATATCGAAGGTCACTTCGATCTGCGGCATACCGCGCGGTGCAGCCTGGATACCGTCGAGGTTGAACTGGCCCAGAGATTTATTATCACCTGAACGCTTACGCTCACCCTGCAGCACGTGAATGGTCACGGCAGACTGGTTATCTTCAGCGGTTGAGAACACCTGGCTGTGTTTGGTTGGGATGGTGGTGTTCTTGCTAATCAGCGCAGTCATCACGCCACCCATGGTTTCGATACCCAGTGACAGTGGAGTCACGTCCAGCAGCAGAACGTCTTTCACTTCACCTGCCAGCACGCCACCCTGAACCGCAGCACCTACAGCAACGGCTTCATCCGGGTTCACGTCTTTACGTGGCTCTTTACCAAAGAACTCAGTGACTTTGGCCTGAACCATTGGCATACGCGTCTGGCCACCAACGAGGATTACGTCGTTGATATCAGAAACAGACAGACCAGCGTCCTGCAGAGCAACTTTCAGTGGCTCGATAGAACGGGTCACCAGATCTTCAACCAGTGATTCCAGCTTCGCACGGGTCACTTTGATGTTCAGGTGCTTAGGACCGGTTGCATCTGCAGTGATGTACGGCAGGTTAACGTCGGTCTGCTGCGCTGAAGACAGTTCAATCTTCGCTTTTTCAGCCGCTTCTTTCAGACGCTGCATCGCCAGCGGATCGTTATGCAGATCGATGCCCTGATCTTTCTTGAATTCCGCGACTAAGTAGTTGATCAGACGGCTGTCGAAGTCTTCACCACCGAGGTGAGTATCACCGTTGGTCGCCAGTACTTCGAAGGTTTTCTCGCCATCAACTTCATCGATTTCGATGATAGAGATATCGAAAGTACCACCACCCAGGTCATATACCGCGATAGTACGGTTGCCCTGACCTTTATCCAGACCGTAAGCCAGTGCGGCTGCGGTAGGTTCGTTGATGATACGTTTTACGTCCAGGCCCGCGATACGGCCGGCATCTTTGGTTGCCTGACGCTGTGCATCGTTGAAGTAAGCTGGAACAGTGATAACCGCTTCGGTTACCGCTTCACCGAGGAAATCTTCCGCGGTTTTCTTCATCTTTTTCAGCACTTCAGCAGAGATCTGCGGTGGTGCCATTTTCTGGTCTTTCACGTTCAACCATGCGTCACCGTTATCAGAACCGATGATTTTGTAAGGCATGATTTTAATATCACGCTGCACTTCTTCGTCCTGGAAACGACGGCCAATCAGGCGCTTGATCGCGAACAGGGTGTTCTGCGGGTTAGTCACCGCCTGACGTTTAGCCGGCTGACCGACCAGAGTTTCGCCATCTTGTGTATATGCAATGATTGACGGTGTGGTGCGATCGCCTTCGGCGTTTTCAAGCACACGTGCTTTACCACCATCCATAACCGCAACACATGAGTTGGTTGTACCCAAGTCAATACCAATAATCTTACCCATCTAAACGTCTCCCACTTAAATTCTTTGTCAATTAGCGTTGTTAGCAGATGTGCGGTCAAACTGACCCTTTTCAACTGCTGTGACAGGCTTTTTTTGCTGCCTGACATCACTCGATGACAAGTAAATGGGGCCGCTTCAGAGCGCATCAAGGGTTAAAACTAAAATAATTTTAAAAAAATGCGGAAAAGAAAAAGGCGCTTACGCGCCTTAGGTTAGACATTCACCTGATTGAGCAGCGTCGATCGCTGTTTTTCGCTCTGCAACCACAGGCCAACCAGCAAGCCAATCAGCGCCAACGCCAGCACATACCAGGCCGGCGCCATCGGCGTGAGTTGCATCATCAGCGTCACGCTAATCGGTGTCAGACCGCCGAAAATCGCATAGGCCACATTGTATGAGAAGGAGATGCCGGTGAAACGCACCGCCGCCGGGAACGCTTTGACCATTACAAAGGGCACCACACCCACCACGCCCACGCTCAATCCCGCCAGGCCGTACCAGACGAACAGCATCTCAGGCGAGCCACCCAGTTGATGGAAGAAGTTCCAGCTGAAGATGGCCAACAGCAACGAACCGCCCATCAGCGTTAATGCCGCGCCGAAGCGATCCACCAGCCAGCCAGCGACGACGCAGCCAATCAGCAACATGATGGTAGCAACGCTATTCGCCTGCAGACTTAACGCTGCGGGAATCGCATGCTGCTTCTGCATTAACGTGGGTGCCATCAGGATCACCACCACAATGCAGGCCGAAAGCAGCCAGGTAACCAACATCGACACCACAATCCCGCGCTTATGGCTGGTCAGAATGGTCTGCAGCGGAAGCTTTTCGGATAATGCTTTACGCTCCTGCATCTGTTTAAACACCGGCGTTTCATGCAACCAACGGCGCAGATACATTGCCAGCAAACCAAACAGGCCACCGAGGAAGAACGGAATGCGCCAGCCGTGATCGCGAATCGCAGCCGGTGAAAGCGTGGTGTTCAGCACCGTCGCCACCAGCGAACCCAGCAAAATGCCCGCCGTTAAACCTGCTGTCAGCGTGCCACAGGCAAAACCGATGCGTTTTTCCGGCACATGTTCAGCCACGAAGACCCACGCACCCGGCACTTCGCCACCAATCGCGGCGCCCTGCAGCACGCGCATCAGCAGCATCAAAATCGGCGCTGCGATGCCAATACTGGCATAAGTCGGCAGTGCGCCCATTGCCAGCGTGGGTAACGCCATTAACAGAATGCTCAGACTAAACATCTTCTTGCGCCCAACTTTGTCACCAAAGTGCGCCATGATGATGCCGCCCAGAGGGCGCGCCAGATAACCTGCGGCGAAAATCGCGAAGGTCTGCACCTGACGCAACCACTCAGGGATATCCGGTGGGAAAAACAGCTCGCCAATTACTGCAGCAAAGAAAACGAAGATGATGAAGTCGTAGAATTCCAGCGCCCCACCGAGGGCGGCCAGCGACAGGGTTTTATAATCCTGGCCGTTGAGACGGCGCGATGTGTGTGCATCCATAGTCGTGCGGTATCCAGAAGCAAAGTCAGTGTGGTTGTAAAGCTGGAGTTACTATACCGTCAATATTTCGCCACACCAGCACCGCTGGATTTTATGCCTGAAAACGGCGATTTTCAGACGTTTGTCTCACGCCTTGCACTTTTAGGGCGAAATGCTGCTACCACCTCGGGATCGGTTTCCACATAGGGCCCTTCCAGTAACTGTAAACAATAAGGTACGGCGGCAAAAATGCCTGGCACTTTCACTGCACCATCTTCTGCTTTCAGCCCTTCCAGCGTCTCTTTAATGGATTTGGGCTGGCCCGGCAGATTGAGGATCAGCGACTGTTTACGTATCACCCCCACCTGACGCGAAAGGATCGCAGTCGGCACAAACTGCAGGCTGATTTGGCGCATCTGTTCGCCAAAACCCGGCATCTCACGATCGGCGACCGCTAAAGTGGCATCGGGCGTCACATCGCGGCGCGCAGGACCGGTTCCGCCGGTGGTCAACACCAGATTGCAGAACAGTTCATCGACCAGTTCGCAGATCGCCTGTTCAATCATCGGCTGCTCATCGGGTACTAAACGGGTTTCGATTTCAAACGGGGTAGTCAGCGCGGCGGCGAGCCAGCTTTCCAGCGCCGGAATGCCTTGATCCTGATAAATGCCATTAGCAGCACGATCGGAAACGGAAATTAATCCAATACGTAAAGTATCCATTAAGTTATCGCTGTGGTTGACCGCAATGCGGCAATTGAAGGGGAATGCAAAAAGGATAATACAAAGCGGAAGCGAGGGGAAAGCGTAAAACCGTGGCGACGGGTGCCGCCACGGCAAATCACCTTACAGCAGTTCGGCGATCATCTTCTCAAGTTTGCCCTGATCGATGGCAAAGTTGCGGATACCTTCAGCCAGTTTGGTCACGGCCATTGGATCCTGGTTGTGCTGCCAGAAGAACTCAGCTTCGGTCATTTTCGCAGGGCGCGCTTTGACTTCACCGGTGTAGCTCAGCTTGCGCTCAACCGCGCCTTCGCTCTCTGCCAGCTCTTTCAGCAGGCCCGGAGAGATGGTCAGACGGTCACAGCCGGCCAGTTCGATGATTTCACCGATATTACGGAAGCTGGCACCCATTACCACAGTTTCATAACCGTGCTGTTTGTAATAGTTGTAGATTTCCGCCACCGACACCACGCCTGGATCTTCATGCGCAGCGTACTCTTTCTTATCGGTGTTCTGCTTGTACCAATCGAGGATACGGCCTACGAATGGCGAGATCAGGAACACGCCTGCTTCAGCACAAGCACGCGCCTGCGCGAAGGAGAACAGCAGAGTCAGGTTACAGTTGATGCCTTCTTTTTCCAGCTGCTCAGCAGCACGGATGCCCTGCCAGGTTGAGGCCAGTTTGATCAGGATACGGTCGTTGCTGATGCCCGCATCGTTGTACAGCTTGATCAGGCTACGTGCCTTCGCGATGCTCGCTTCGGTGTCGTAGGAGAGACGTGCGTCAACTTCGGTAGAGATACGGCCTGGGATCAGTTTCAGAATTTCCAGACCAATGTTGACGGCCAGCTTGTCAGAAACCAGTGCCAGCTGCTCTTCTTTGTTGCTGCTCTGCTGACGTGCCCAGGTAATGGCTTCGTCAATCAGTTTGCGGTATTCAGGGATTTGAGCGGCGTTGAGGATCAAAGAAGGGTTGGTGGTCGCATCTTGCGGCTGATAAAGCTTCATCGCCGCGATATCACCGGTGTCGGCGACCACAGTAGTCAGCTGACGCAAGGAAGTAAGTTTGTCCGTCATGGTTCTCTTTCTCTTAGGTTGACTGTCAGGGTGTAAAAGGCTGTTGGGATAATATCACGCACAATTCACTGCGCAACATCACGAAGTGCCTCATTACGATAGCGCTAACAAATGGGAGCGATTTGCCGATCCGTGCAGCTTTTTTGCTACACTCGTCGCAACTTAATTCCCACCAATCCCCTGTAAACAGGCGGGTCAACAAGGACAAACACGATGCTGATGGTTATCTCGCCAGCGAAGACACTGGATTTTGAAAGCCCGCTGGCGACACAGCGCTTTACGCAGTCAACACTGTTAGAAAAATCACAACAGCTGATCGATGTTGCGCGCGATCTTTCACCGGCGCAGATCAGTTCACTAATGAGCATCAGCGACAAACTGGCACATCTGAATGCCGATCGCTTCAACCAGTGGCAGCCGCCCTTCACGCTCGACAATGCGCGTCAGGCAATTCTGGCGTTTAAAGGCGACGTGTACACCGGTTTGCAGGCTGAAACGTTCAGTGATGCAGATTTCGATTTTGCCCAGCAGCACCTGCGCATGCTGTCCGGTTTATACGGCGTGCTGCGCCCACTGGATTTGATGCAGCCTTATCGTCTGGAAATGGGCATCAAGCTGGCCAACCCGGCGGCGAAAGATCTCTACGGTTTCTGGGGTGATTTACTGACGCAGAAGCTCAATGAAGCGATGGCCGAGCAAGGCGATGAGGTGCTGATCAACCTGGCATCTGATGAGTACTTCAAAGCGGTGAAGCCGAAGCAACTGAACGGTGAGTTGATCAAGCCGGTGTTCCTTGATGAGAAGAACGGCAAGTTTAAAGTGATCAGTTTTTACGCCAAGAAAGCGCGTGGCCTGATGAGCCGCTATGTGATTCAGAACCGCCTGAGCAAGCCCGAGCAGCTGAAACAGTTTGATGTTGATGGCTACTTCTTTGCGGCTGATGAGAGCAAAGGTAACGAGCTGGTGTTTAAGCGCCACGAACAGAAATAAAAAAAGGTCGCCATGATGGCGACCTTACTCTTCAAAACGCGCATGGTCGCGCGCCTGTTTGCATTACTTCATCAAGAAATTACGCAGTTCAGCGAAGTCTGCCGCCATATTATGCGACAGCAATGGCAGCTCAGCGCGCTCTGCCAGCTCTTTTGGCAGCGGCAATTCCTGACCCAGAATCTCGTCCACGCTCTCTTTGAACTTGGCCGGATGCGCGGTGCCGAGGAACAGGCCGAACTCGCCTTCCTGCAGGTTGTCGCGCAGCATGCGATAGGCAATCGCCGCGTGCGGCTCAGAGATATAGCCAATTTCCGCCAGCTCACGCATGGTGGCTTTGGTGGTCTCATCCGATACCGCACCCGACACGAGATCGGTCAGGCGCCAGGTTTTACGACGGAACAGCTCTTCCACGCGCGGCCAGTTGTTCGGCTGGCTGACGTCCATGGCGTTAGATAGGGTTGCCACTGTCGCATTCGGCAGCCATTCGCCGTTGCCCAGGAAGCGTGGCACGGTGTCGTTGGCGTTGGTTGCAGCGATAAAGCGCTTGATCGGCAAGCCGAGGGATTTCGCCAGCAGGCCAGCGGTCAGGTCACCAAAGTTACCGCTTGGCACGGAGACCACCAACTGATTGCGCTGCTCTTGCGGCAGTTGCGCCACCGCTTCGAAGTAATAGCAAATCTGCGCCAGCAAGCGGCTGATGTTGATGGAGTTAGCCGAGTTCAGGCCAATCGCTTTCTTCAGCGCTTCATCATCAAACGCCTGCTTCACCAGCGCCTGGCAGGCATCGAAATCGCCTTCCACCGCGATGGTTTCAATGTTGCCGCCCAGCGTACAGAACAGCTTTTCCTGCAGCGGGCTGATTTTGCCCTGCGGATAGAGGATAACGACGCGCACGTTTTCCATGCCGTAGAAGGCATGTGCCACGGCGGCGCCGGTGTCACCTGAAGTCGCGGTCAGAATGGTGATCTGCTCATCAGCGCCTGACACATAAGAGAGCATCTGCGCCATGAAACGGCCACCGAAGTCTTTGAATGCCAGCGTGGGGCCGTGGAACAGTTCGAGGCACGCCACATCTGCACTGACTTTCGCCACCGGCGCGGGGAAGGCAAAGGCGTTTTTCACGCGCTCAGCCAGCTGGTGCGCGGCAATCTCATCGCCAATATAAGCTGAGAGAATTTTGCTGCTGCGGCTGACAAAATCCATCTCCAGCATCGCATCGATGTCGGTCAGTTCGAATTCCGGCAGTTCGAGCGGGAAGAACAGCCCTTGCTGCGAGCCGAGGCCCTGTTTAACGGCCTGAGCAAAACTAACCTGCTCGTTGTGATCCTTAAGGTTGTAGAGTTTCATGCGTTATCCCAAGTTACGTGCGCCAGCCGTATCAAGACGGCAGATATGGACGAAGCCTTCATCATTCTGCAGATAGTGCTGGCTCAGCCAGTCTGCCATCCGCTGTGCCGTTGCCATCTCGTTGCAAACGGCGAAAAGTGTCGGGCCGGAGCCCGAAATACCACAGGCCAACGCGCCGATGTCGGCAGCCGCCTGGCGCGCCTCAGCGAAGCCCGGCAGCAGTTTGGTGCGGTAAGGTTCTGCAATCACATCCTGCATCAGTTTAGCCGCCAGCAGCGGCTGGCGGGTATGACAGGCGTGAATAAAGCCCGCTAACAGACGGCCATGCTTGATGGCATCTTCTTTGCGGTACTGCGCAGGCAGAATCGCGCGTGCTTCAGCGGTGGAGACTTTAATGCCTGGATAGGCCATCACCCACAGCCAGTCATCAAAGCACGGCACATCCTGTGAGATGATACCGTTTTCTTCAATCATCAGCTGTACACCGCCGAGGAAGCAAGGCGCGACGTTATCAAAGTGCACGCTGCCGGAAATACGCCCTTCCAGCTCGCCCATCAAGGCCAGCAGTTCGGTATCGTTCAATGGCTTGCCGCAGAACTCGTTCATCGCCATTAAACCCGCGACCACCGAGCAGGCGCTGGAACCCAGACCGGAACCGATCGGCATATTCTTTTCCAGTGTCATCGCGACAGGCACTTCTTTACCAATCGCCTGGCAGAAACGTTCCCAGCACTGATAAACGATGTTCTCTTGCGGATTGGTTGGCAGCTTGCTGACAAAGCGCCCGGTGTTCACCAGGCTGAAGCTGTCGGCCGCTTCAACCGATACGCAGTCACCCAACAGGGTGCCATCCACCGGCGAAACCGCCGCGCCCAGCACATCAAAGCCGACGCTGACGTTACCTATTGAGGCCGGTGCATAAATTTTTACCATCATCAAACTCCCAACTTCCACGACAGTGTACGCAACAAGTCGGCAAACACGCCGGCCGCTGTGACATCATTCCCCGCGCCGTATCCACGCAGAACCAGCGGGATCGGCTGATAATAGCGGCTGTAAAACGCCAGCGCGTTCTCGCCGTTCTTCACTTTGTACAGCGGATCGTTACCGTCCACCGCATCGATTTTCACTTTGCAGACGCCGCCTTCTTCAATGGCGCCGACGAAGCGTAACACTTTACCTTCATCACGCGCTTTGGCAACGCGGGCGGCAAAAGCATCGTCCAGTTCCGGCAGGCGGGCCATAAACTGCTCAACGTCAGCGATGTCGGTGAGTTCAGCTGGCAGCAGCGGCTCAATCTCGATATCGCTCAGCTCCAGTTGATGACCCGCTTCACGCGCCAGAATCAGTAGTTTACGCGCCACATCGGTACCGGAGAGGTCGTCACGCGGATCCGGTTCGGTAAAGCCCATCTCACGGGCTGTTTTGGTGGCTTCTGATAACGATACGCCTTCATCCAGTTTACCGAAGATAAAGGAGAGCGAACCGGAGAGGATACCGGAGAATTTGATCAGCTCGTCACCGGCATTCAGCAGATTTTGCAGGTTTTCGATCACCGGCAGACCAGCACCGACGTTGGTGTCGTACAGGAACTTACGACGCGATTTCGCCGCGGCCGCACGCATCTGCTGATAGTAATTCCACGACGAGGTGTTGGCCTTTTTGTTCGGCGTCACCACGTGGAAACCTTCAGCAAGGAAGTCAGCATATTGATCGGCCACCGCCTGGCTGGAAGTACAGTCCACAATCACCGGGTTCAGCAGGTGATACTCCTTTACCAGACGCATCAGACGACCGAGATTGAACGGCTCTTTGGCTTCGCTCAGCGCGCCTTTCCAGTCGCTGAGATCGATGCCGTGCACATTGGTTAACAGCGCGCGAGAATTGGCGATACCGCACACGCGCAGATCGATGTGCTTCTCTTTCAGCCACGCCTGCTGACGATGCAGCTGCTCCAGCAACGCCGCGCCGACACCGCCGACACCGACAACGAACACTTCGATCACCTGATCGGTGGCGAACAGCATCTGATGCACCACGCGCACGCCAGTGGTCACTTCATCATTGCTCACCACCACCGAGATAGAACGCTCAGAGGAACCCTGCGCAATCGCCACGATATTGATGTTGGCACGCGCCAGCGCCGAGAAGAATTTGGCGGAGATGCCGCGCAAGGTGCGCATGCCATCGCCGACCACGGAGATCACTGCCAACTGCTCCAGCACATCGAGTGGATCCAGCAGGCCATCTTTCAGCTCCAGATAGAACTCTTCTTCCAATACACGGCGCGCACGCGCCTGCTCGCTCTGCGGTACGCAGAAACTGATGCTGTATTCAGAAGAGGATTGGGTGATCAGCACCACGGAGATGCCGGTGCGCGACATCGCGGCAAACACGCGTGCTGCCATGCCGACCATGCCTTTCATGCCCGGACCTGAGACGTTAAACATCGCCATATTATTCAGGTTGGTGATGCCTTTCACCGGGTTCTCATCCAACTCGCCTTCCCCACCGATTAAGGTGCCGGGCGCTTGCGGGTTGGCGGTATTTTTGATCAGACAAGGAATCTGGAATTGGGCAATCGGAGCAATGGTGCGCGGATGAAGGACTTTCGCGCCGAAGTAAGACAGCTCCATCGCTTCCTGGTAGGACATCGACTTCAGCAGTCGCGCATCCGGCACCTGGCGTGGATCGCAAGTGTAAACACCGTCTACGTCAGTCCAGATCTCGCAGCAGTCCGCACGCAAGCAGGCAGCCAGCACCGCCGCCGAGTAGTCAGAGCCATTACGGCCCAGCACCACCAGTTCGCCCTTCTCGTTACCGGCGGTAAAACCGGCCATCAGTATCATGTGATCGGCTGGGATCTGGCTGGCCGCGATGCGACGGGTTGACTCGGCGATATCCACGGTGGATTCGAGGTAGTGACCAACGGCCAGCAGTTTCTCCACCGGGTCGATCACCGTGACTTTGTGGCCGCGCGCCTGCAGCAGCGCTTCCATGATGGCGATAGAGAGCTTCTCACCACGACAGATAATGCCGGCATTCACCGCATCCGGGCACTGGCCCAGCAGGCTGATGCCATGCAGCACCTGTTTCAGCTGGGCAAATTCCAGCTCAATGCGGGTTTTCAGGCCATCGTAATCGAAGCCCGGCTGAGCCTCCGCCAGGCCCTGCAGCAGGTCGGCAAAAATCCGTTCGGCATCGCTGATATTCGTCAGTGCGTCCTGGCCGCTAATGGTTTTCTCAATCATCGCCACCAGATGATTGGTGATTTTCGCTGGGGCAGAGAGCACGGTGGCAACCTGTCCCTGTTGCGCGTTGCTTTCCAGAATATCTGCCACGCGGAGAAAACGTTCCGCATTGGCTACTGAGGTTCCGCCGAATTTCAGCACTCGCATGATTGAAGCTCTCCTGAATTTTTGCCGAAAAAAAAGCCCGCACTGTTTAGGTGCGGGCTTTTTTCTTTGTTTTTCCTGTATGCGTCAGCCCGCACCGTTACCTGTGGTAATGGTGGTGGTAATAATAATTGTGGTGTTCAGGCTGTGATTACGCATTGAGATTTTTTCTGTCTGTCTTTGTCTTGTCCGTCTGCCTTCCAGAAGTAAAGCAAAGCGCACGTTAAGTCAACGAATTTGTCTTAGCCGCTATTTTGAGGCGACTGCGCAGAGTTCGGTGTCTGCGCGTAAATCATATTGGGATCGTTCGACTGATCGCCCTGTTTCCCGATCAGTCACTATTAAAAACGATATTCACCGATTATTTATCTATAAGTTTTTTTTCTACATCATGTAGCAGGCGATGCAGCATGGCGCTATCGCGCTGTTCCAGTAGGCCAATGCGCTGATCGATCCAGTCCGCCATTTTGGCATCGTCGCTCACCTCCAGTTTCACCAGCAGCTGGTGGAAGCGCTCGCGCAGCGCCTGCAGCTGGTGTTCGTTCGCCACTTCTTTCACTTCTGCCGCGACCTGATTCAGCGCCGACAGCTGATAGCAGTACACCATCACCGCCTGTCCGAGGTTGAGTGAAGGATAATCATTGGCCATTGGAATGCCGGTCAGCAGATCGACCTGATCCAGCTCTTCATTGGTTAAGCCACTGTCCTCACGACCAAATACCAGCGCGATTCGGCTCAGCCACTGGCGCTTCTCCTGCAGAATGGTTTCGACTTGCGCCGGCGTGGCGTAGTAGCGGAACTTCGCACGACTGCGGGCGGTGGTGGCGACCGAGAAATCGACATCGGCCAGCGCTTCACTTAGCGTGGCGTAGGTTTTGACATTATCGAGAATCTCACCGGCACCGTGCGCAACACGACGCGCAGCCGGGTCTTGCCAGGCATCGCTGGCGACAATACGCAGTTCGCTAAAACCCATGGTTTTCATGGCACGAGCGGCCGCGCCGATATTTTCCGGACGGGCGGGTGAGACAAGGATTAGGGGGAAATGCATGATTTTTCCATCGAACTGTTAACAACTCGCCCTATGTTGGCATGCAGTGGCAAAAATACCAACCGCACGGACAAGAGAAAATAAGATGTTAAGGATGTTAAAAGAGGATAAAAGCGATGGGGAGAAGATATTGTGGGATATAACTAAAATTTCCACGCTTAATTAATATAAATCTATTGTTTTTCATATTATTAAAATATTATTTCCTGCAGGTTTTAGTTTTACCGTTATGCAGCCAAAATGTAGCAAAAATGCTGCTTTTTGTGAGCTAAGCTGGCATTCCTGGAGAAGTTTTTCATAAAAGTGTTAACGTGCTACACTTGCATTTGATATAAGTCAACGAAGCGTTGTTTTTATGCTTATCGGTTGTTGTTGGTGCTGTTAGGTTGCTGTTAATACGGTTAGGATAAGCGCCAGTCCGATACCCACGGGGCACGCAAATATTCATCCTGACTGGCTGAGCTAACACTGAAGTTGACATAGATGGATGGTGTATTCCGAAGATTATTTCGTACACCGGTTGCGTTAGGCACGCTGTTTTGATGAACAGTAAACGCAGCCATCGTACGCCCTGTTTTCGATTTGTTGGCAAATTTTAGGTAGCGAAACATGCAGACCCCGCACATTCTTATCGTTGAAGACGAACTGGTCACGCGTAACACCCTCAAAAGTATTTTTGAGGCGGAAGGTTACGTGGTCTATGAAGCCACCGACGGCGCCGAGATGCATCAGGTTTTGACGGAAAATGACGTCAATCTGGTGATCATGGATATCAACCTGCCAGGCAAAAACGGTTTGCTGCTGGCACGCGAATTGCGTGAACAAGCAAACGTTGCGCTGATGTTCCTGACAGGTCGTGATAACGAAGTAGATAAAATCCTCGGCCTGGAAATTGGCGCCGATGATTACATCACTAAACCGTTTAACCCACGTGAGCTGACGATTCGTGCACGCAACCTGTTATCGCGCACCATGAATCTGGCGATGCCAAGTGAAGAACGTCGCGCGGTTGAAAGCTATCGCTTTAACGGCTGGGAGCTGGATATTAACAGCCGCTCACTGATCAGCCCGAACGGTGAACAGTATAAGCTGCCACGCAGTGAGTTCCGCGCGATGCTGCACTTCTGCGAAAACCCGGGCAAGATTCAAACCCGTGGCGATCTGCTGAAGAAGATGACAGGTCGTGAGCTGAAGCCGCATGACCGCACCGTGGATGTCACCATCCGCCGCATTCGTAAGCATTTCGAATCCACCCCGGATACGCCAGAAATCATCGCCACCATTCATGGCGAAGGGTATCGCTTCTGTGGTGAATTGCAGGATTAAGTTTGCTGCAGTAAAAGAAAAACGCCCATCAGGGCGTAATGCCAGTCAGTTAAGCCTGACTGGCATTTTTTCTTCTGGCTGTCGGATATTTATAGGGTCTCTCTTTCACCACCCTTGGGAACGAGCGCTCCCGTCGTCCCGGTAGTCTGACCATCTCTGCTAT